>NZ_JBHFNQ010000093.1:0-26460 GCF_041929345.1 Floridaenema aerugineum BLCC-F46 | reverse complement strand
CCCCCAACAACGTACCTAATGTTAATCGGCATATCTTAAAACCTCTTTAATGTTCTAACATTTGCAAGAGTTCCGCTTCCGACAATCGGGTGATTCCTAATTCTTCGGCTTTTTGCAGTTTAGAACCTGCGTCTTCTCCGACAACTACAAAGTCAGTTTTAGAACTTACCGAACTTGTGACTTTTCCGCCAGCTTTTTGAATTAAATCTTTAGCTTCATCGCGTTTTAAGGTGGGCAAAGTTCCCGTAAGGACAAAAGTTTTGCCGTTAAATTTGTTACTTTGATTGGTTGCAGTTGGGGCGGATTCTTGATTTGCTAGTTGTAAATTCGCCGCTTTTAACCTTTCGATTAAGGTTTGATTGGCGGGAACTCGAAACCATTGAAACACACTTTGGGCGATTTCTGCGCCAATGCCATAAACTGCTTCAATAGATGTTGCTGAAGCTGTTTCTAATTGTTCGACATTGGTAAATTTTTGGGTTAAAGTTTGGGCGTTGACGCTACCTACTAAACGAATGCCTAAACCATATAATACTCTTGCCCAAGGTTGAGTTTTTGATTGATTAATTGCTTCGATTAATTTGGTGGCTAATTTTTTCCCCATTCTGTCTAAAGTCATCAGTTTTTCGGGGGTTAAATCATATAAGTCTGCAACTGAATGCACGAGGTTTTTTTCTACCATTTGATGCACTAGTTTTTCGCCTAATCCGTTAATGTCTAAAGCGTCACGACTTCCCCAATGTACCAATGCACCTTTTAAAATTGCCGGACAGGAAGTATTTACGCAGCGGGTGACAGCTTCATCGGCTAACTTTACCACAGGTTGATTGCAAACTGGGCAACAAGTTGGCATTTGAAAAGGTTGAGTATTGGGGGGGCGAAGTTCGGTTAAAACTTTGACGACTTCGGGGATGATTTCGCCAGCTTTGTGAACAATTACGGTGTCGCCTACGCGAATGTCTAGCGATCGCACATAATTAATATTATGCAGTGTCGCCCGTAAAACTGTTGTTCCCGCCAACTGCACCGGAGTCAGTTCCGCCAAAGGTGTAATCGCGCCTGTTCTTCCCACATTTACGCTAATAGCTTCGACGCGAGTTGGTGCTTCTTCGGCAGCATATTTTAAAGCTACCGCCCAACGGGGGAATTTTTGGGTAAAACCGAGTTGTTCTTGCAGTTTGAAAGAGTTTAATTTCGCCACTACCCCATCAGTCATGTAGGGCAAATTTAACCTTTCTGTATCCCAATAATTGTAGTAATCTGCCACATCTTCTAAAGTTTGGCAAAGCTTACGATTGGGATTTACTTTAAAGCCCATTTTTTGCAACAATTCCAAAGATTCCCATTGAGTTTGGGCAATTTCGGTATCATCTTTTCCGTAAATATGTAGAGTGTAAGCGAAGAAATCTAACCTGCGTTTTGCCACAATGCGGGAATCTAATTGGCGCAAAGTTCCCGCAGCAGCATTGCGAGGATTTGCAAATAAAGTATCTCCGGCTTTTTCCCGTTCCTGATTGATTTGTTTAAATGTATCTAAGGCTAAAAATGCTTCTCCCCGTACTTCGACGCGAAAGGGTGGATTTTCTAAATTTAATTTCAGGGGAATGGAACGAATAGTTTTCACATTTTGGGTGATATCTTCTCCGGTAATACCATCACCCCTAGTCGCACCTCTAACTAATATCCCATTTTCATAAGTTAGCGCCAAAGCTGAACCATCAATTTTCAATTCACAAACATACTCAAAAGATTCTTTCCCTATTTCCTGTTCTTTCCCATAACGCCGCCAACGTTCCTGCCAAGCGGCAAACTCATCTATATTAAAAGCATTTTCCAAACTGTAAAGCCCAATATTGTGCCGCACTGAGGTAAACTGATTGGCGGGACGTTCGCCAACTCGCTGCGTTGGACTATCAGGGGTAATTACTTCGGGGTATTGTGTTTCTAAATCTTGTAATTCCCGGTACAAGCGATCGTATACCGCATCCTCCATAATTGGATTATCGAGAGCATAATAGGCATAGCTTGCTTCTTGAAGCTTTTGCCGTAATTGTTCGACTCGCAGCTTGACTTCCGGCGTTAATGGTGACACAGAATCCCTCTTGGCGCGAAAATTACACTAAGCACAAATACCAGTCTAACGTTTGTCTAGATTGAGTGTTTTATAGCTAAAGTAAGAATCGATGAAAATCTATCTGACTACCAAAGCTGAGTTAGCTATCTTCTTCCTCTTCTTCCTTCTTCTTTCTTCGTGTTCTTCGTGTCTTCGTGGTTCAAAAAAAATTATAGCCTTTGCAAATGATTGAAGATTGCTATGTTCGCCCTCCCTTTCACATATAAAAAGAGGTGAAAAAATGAGAGTTTGGTTTGCTAGCTTCCTATTATTGTTTACTTTAGCCCAACTTTTTAAATGGATGAAACACTTATCATTACCATTACCAGTATTCATCTTAGCTGGATTGCTTTTAGCGATCGCATCTAACTATGATAAGCGATCGGGCTGGCCTTTTGGCAATCAAATCTCTGAATCCAAACCTAACAACCCAGACAATCAATAATAGTCCTGAGATTAAAACCCAAGAATTAAAGTAATTTTGCTTAAGTTAACATCAGTGGTTGATTTGTCGGGGGGATGCTTTTTCTGCAAATTTCGTAAATGTCTTGTGCTTGTTGTTTACCTCTGGGTACTACCCGATCGATCCAACGTACTTCAAAAACTTCGGATAGTGTCAATTGAGAAATTACTGAATCACTAGCAATAATTCCACATTCATAATGTTTGGTTAATTCTTGCAATCTTGATGCGGTATTTACCACATCACCAATTACAGTAGAATCAAGGCGAGAATCAGCACCCAAAGCGCCTATAATCCCTTTCCCTGTGTGAATTCCAATGCCAATATTAATCGGTTGTTCTAGGTTATATTTGCTGCGATCGCTATTAAATTCCACAATTTTTTGTTGCATCATCAAGGCACCATTTACCGCATCTTGGGGGTGGGTTTCTGGGCGATCGAATACTACCATTAAAGCATCACCCAAGTATTTATCAATAAACCCGTGATTTGCTATAATACAATCATTCATTTGGCTAAAAAATACGTTTAACCATTGAAAAGTTTCGCTGGCAGATTGGGATTCACAAATAGCCGTAAACTTGCGAATATCACAAAATAAAACAGTGATTTCTTCTTCTTGAGAATTACCTAATTGAATTGATTCGACTCCAGTGGGTGCAATGCGGCGCAGAAATTGATCGGGAACAAATAACCGTAACTTTTCGGAAAGTGCTAAATTAATATTCCAAGCTGCTGATAATTGGCGTTTAGTTTTCTCTTTAAGTTGTTGTTGAACTTGTTGCGATCGCATTTCCTGAAGTCGTAAAATACTAGCAATTTTTGATAAAAGTAAGTCATTTTTAAACGGTTTAGTTAAAAAATCATCTCCCATCACTTCTAAACCGCGCAATTTAAAATTATCGCCATCTAACGCCGTCAAAAAAATAATTGGTATAGTTTTTACAATACTATCTTCTCGCAATTTTTGGCAAACCTCAAAACCATTCATTCCTGGCATCATAATATCCAGTACAATTAAGTCGGGAATTGATGTTTTAGCTATTGTCAGTGCTTCCATTCCAGAAGCCGCTGACAGGGTATCGTAGCCTTCTGATTGCAGTAAACTTTCTAGTAAAGTAATATTCACAGGTTCGTCATCTACGAGCAAAATTCTGGGCGGGTGGTTTAGCATAATTAAGGAAAAAAAACTACTAATGTGGTACAACCACAAACATCAAAAATCAGGTTTAAAGTTAGAAATAATTCCAAAGTCTTTAATTTTTAAAGCCTTTGGTAATAGAGATACACCCGCTTTGTTCTTACAAGTAAGCTAGCTGTAGGAATTTCATTCCCCGATCTCCAGGACTTACGGAACTGGCACAATTAGTAGGGTGCTCTACTACGCTCAAACCCTTATGCTGTCGATCTGATTTATGGTAGTAGAGCACCCTACAACTCTAGCTGTAAGGAATTTCATTCCCAGATCTGTCAAGCTTTCTTAATATATTGAAACAATATAATTATAAATCTTCAACTCCCAGCTAGGTTAATTACGGATTTACTTCTTTTGATTCGCTGTGGGTATACAGGCGCACACAGGCAATTAACTCATCGACTTTCAGGGGTTTACTCAAGTAAGCATCAGCGCCAGCGGCTAAACACCGATCGCGATCGCCAGACATAGCGATCGCCGTAACTGCAACTACTGGCACTTTTTTCCACAAATCATGCGCCTTCAGTTGGCGGATAATCTGAATTCCGTCTACTTGGGGCAATTGAATATCCATTAAAATCAAATCTGGTAAACTCTGGGGCGTAACAAAAGGAGAATAAATAGTCTGCATCATCGTTCCGCCATCATAAATCATCTCTACCTTATATCCTTCAAGTTCGAGCACTTCCGAAATAAAAGCTTGGTTGTAGGGTTGATCTTCCACCACCAAAACTCGTTTAGTCTCAGCTTTAGCGGGAGAATTAGAGGGTTCTTTGAGTTTTAGATTAATTTTCGACTGAGGTGCAAACTCTAAATCTCCTATTCTTGTCTGTTGCTGGCGCATTTCCGTCAGCGGTATCCAAACGCGGAACTTACTACCTTGATTTACTTCCGATTCTAAAGAGACAGTACCACCATGTAATTCTGCTAACCGCTTTGTCAGCACCAAACCCAAACCTGTACCTTCGTGATGGCGAGTTAGGGAAGCATCCACCTGTTGAAAAGGACGGAATAGCAAATGCCATTTATGTCTAGGAATACCAATACCAGAGTCTTCCACTTCTAAGCAGAGGTAAGGAGTACTGGGATTGATCGCAGAGCGATCGGGACGATATTCTTTCTCTAATTGGCTACCATAAGCCAAGCGGCTACAAAGTTTAATTTGTCCGCCTTCGGGGGTAAATTTTACCGCATTGGAAAGCAAATTAATTAAAATCTGACAAGCGCGACGTTCATCGATGTTCACCTGTTCCAAACGATAATCCAATTCCAAAGTCAGCGCCAGTCGTTTTTTCAATGCCCGCACTTGAATCATTTTCAGGCATTCTGTACAAAGATAATGGATCGAAATCGCTCTTAAGTTCAGTTCAACTTTGCCAGCTTCAATCTTGGAAAGATCGAGAATATCGTTAATTAGTTGTAACAGGTGTTCGCCGCTTCTTTCGATCGTCTGAACATAACTGAGTTGGCGATCGCTCAAAGAACCCGCACTTTGGCGAATCAATAAATCAGAAAACCCTAAAATACTATTGAGCGGCGTGCGTAATTCGTGAGACATTGAAGCTAAGAACTCTGACTTCATCTGCGATGCGCGTTCTAAGTCTTCATTAATCCGCAGTAAATTTTCTTGCGCTTGCACTCGTTCGATCGCCACTCCCAAAGTCCGACAAGCTGCAATCAGCATATCCTGTTGCGGCGCTTCTTGTAACTTCTGTAAATTGCGCGATTCCAGAGTTAGCACTCCGATAATCGTACCATCGGCTGCCGGAATCGGAAAAATCCCCAATTGTCCGATCGCTGGATGTTTAAATCCTGCTAAAGCTTTCGGGTGTTTATAGTAATCTTCCACAAACAGCGGTTCGCCTGTTTCCACCACATCCCAGAGTAACCCTTCACCATAAGGAATGCCTTGATTTAGTAACGCTTCCATTTCCGCAACCGCTATTTCTCCATGAGTCGCAATAAATTGCCCCGAAATCTGATTGGTAATCGCGTTAGCGTAACGCTGATTACCATTACCAATAATTACTTTGACATCGCCAAAAGCTGCACCCGTTACTTTTACCAAATAGCTAAGAGCAAATTTGCCAAGTTCTTGTAAATCAGTAGCAGGTTGGAGTCGTTCTGTAAGTTGTAGTAAAAAATTTAACCGCTTCACTTCCGCATTTAACGAATCTTGAATTTCGCTAGCTGAACGCAATGCTTGCTGGTATCTTGTCACATCGCGGAACGTAAATAAACGTCCTCCGTCAGAGGTTAATGTAGTGTAAACTTCTAAACAAATGCCATTACTTTGTTGTAAGTATAAACAAGTGTTTGCTGTATCTGCTGTTTCCAGATATGTTTCCAAGTTTTGCTTTTGTGATTCTGACCAATAGCCTTGTTCTACAATATGGTTAAACACAACTTCATCCGTAGGTTTCGTTTCCAGAAACGCTGGAGATAATCCCCAAATCTGGATCAACTTAATGTTAAATAGGATTAGTTGGTGGGATCGATCAAAAAGCGCGATCGCATTGTCCACTTGATTAACTATTAAATCCTGTTCTTGCTTGAGTGTTTGCAGGCGCATCTCTATCGATTCTAAATTCATAGTGGCAAACAGTGTTGAGGACAAAGATTTTTTTTATCCACCGTTAAGTTAACAAAATTTAACATTCGCGGTTAGTGAGTGTACTCTCCCAATGGTTGTGATCTAAAACACCTGCGACAATTACACAAGTGGAGAAAATATACTTGAAAAACCTGCGTATAAAGCTTGGTTCACTTCACCTGTCGTCAAAAAATACATCTCGAATGAGTAAACACTACCCATAATGGGTGAACGTTTTGAGTCAGATAGTGGGCATACTTTTCGTTATAGGGAATTGAGGAGCTAGAGTCCATGTTAATAGCTGAAAAACTGGCAGATGAATTGCGAAAGCAGCTGCAAGTGGACTGTGAGAACATCAGCCAACAGACCCAAGAGAGTATTACTAAATGGTTATTGGGAAAAGAAACAGAGCGTTATGAAACCTTAGCCCCGAATCAGTTAGCAATTGCCAGACAAGCGATAGACTATCGTTACCGGATTTTAAGGCATCGGTACTTAGGAGTAGGGCCTGAAAGAGCATATAAAAATTTAATGACTCGCTTGGGTTCGTTGGTGATGCTCCGCAATAAAATTAAGACTTGGGTAGCCTTGAGTCGCGATCGTCAAAGAGCAGTAGTTGATGTTCTCCAGGAAGTAATTCAAGAATTATTACAGTCCGATCGCTACCTACAAGAGCAAATTGGCTGGATACGGGAATGTACAGAAGATTCTAGATTGCGGAATGCTCTGTTGCTAACCAGTACCGAAGAGTACTGTATGCGCCCGATTCGCAACCAACCTTTACTACTGTATCGTTTTGTTAACTATTTGCGTCGTTCCCAGAGGGGAGGGATTACCCAAGTACCAACAGGAGACTTGGTGCGCTTAGTTTCGGAAGAAATAGTCCCGGAAGAAGCAGACAACCCGTTAAGTTTATTGGATAATCAAGCGATCGCGCAATACCAAGAAAACCAAGAATGGGAAGAAAAACTTGCCGCCCGGAGAGCCGTCAAAACAGAATTTGAAAACTATTTAGCCAAAAATATTGATTCTTTTGCCTCGGAATGGCTAAAGCTTTATCTTCAAGGTAGAACTCAAGAAGAGATCGCCCGCGCCTTAAACAAACCCATTAAAGAAATCTATCGTTTGCGGGAAAAAATCAGCTACCATGCCATCAAAGTTTTTGCCCTAAAAGTACAACCAGAGATAGTTTCCACCTGGTTAGAAACCTCCCTTACCGAACACCGTCTCGGCTTAACCCCAAGTCAGTGGCAAGAATATTGGGAGAGTTTAACATCAGAACAACGGCGACTCTTAGACAACTTAACCACAGGCAAAACCCTAGAAGCCGTAGCCCAAGATTTAAACCTGAAAACAAATCAAGTAATGGGGGAATGGAGTAAACTTTACCTGGCAGCGCAAGAAAAACGCAATGCTTAGTAAAGAAATGTAAAATATTAGGGAATAAATTCCGTTTTGGGGTAGAGAGTAATACGCTGCAAAGATTTGCGATCGTTAAAGATAGCCATCCACTATCAGAAGACAAAAGTTATAATATCCTTTAATTAACAGGGTGTATCTGAACCTGATACTTAGTTAGGTATTTATCCTGAGTAATTCAGGAAAAACCACTTAAAGTTAACAGGAAAAATTTAATTGATTTTTGGCTAATCTGAAAAGTTGTCATTTAGCTAGAGCAACTCCTCCAACTAGTTTGGCAGGAGAAAATTTGCTCTAACTTCAAAATTTATCCCAACCGGAATTAAACAGCACAAAACAACAACAGTAGGCCAAGAAAAGGGAACGAATCAGAAAAAATCATCCTGGTCAAAGTAAATATTTATGCCACCTGTAGAAGTTAACTCTATAAAAAGCAAGCACAGCAAAACTCAGGGAGAGACTTTTTCATCAATGAAAGATGACCCGCTTCAGATCAATGAAGCAATGTTCCGCCTGATTGATGGTATTCTTCCCTTTGAAGCCTGTTTATATCATCAAGTTATACCTCTTTCCCTAGAGGGAACCCGCCTAAACTTAGGCATGGTAGATCCAAAGGATACAGAAGCCTTGGATTATGTTCGCCGCATCTTGGCTTACATGAACTGCTCGCTAATACCACAGCCACTTTCAGCCAAAAATCACCAAGCATTGCTCTCAGCTTACTTAAGCCACACAGGACAGTTAAAGTCAACAGCACCCAGCACAGAGTCACAAGAAATAGCCAAAGAAAAGTTAACTCAAGATAATAAACCCACGCTGATTTTAGATGATGAAGAATCGGCGACAGATTATATCGAGGAACAAATCCCACCAGTAGTAAATTCACCACCAACAGTGGAGCAGGATATAACAGCGCAGAAACCACTATCTGCCAGTAAGAGTGGGGATAAGAAAGCACAAACACCACCTGTTGTTCCCAATCCAGGTTTGAGTTTACCGACGTTGGAAGTAGAAGCGCAATACTTAACTAGTCCGATCGAAGTTTTGGCAAAACTGCCACCCAAAGTTTTACTCGGTGAATTACTCGCAAGAGTATTAGCCGGAGGAATTGGTCGGTTATATTTAGAAAACCATAGCGACAACGGACGCATTCTCTGGAGCCAAAACGGAGTTCTCCAGTTAGTCTTAGAAGGAGTCAATAGCTCCATTCTCCAGGGATTAATTCAAGAACTCAAGCGGTTAACCCACTTGCCGATGTTGCCAGTGGAAAAACCAAAGCAAGCAGAAATTGAACGCATTTACAAGCAAAACCGCTTGCTGCTACGCCTGCGAATTATGCCCGGTACTTATGGCGAAGAAGCAACCCTGCAAGTACTGCGGGGCGCAGCTTTGAAATTTTATCAACAGCAACAGCTGGAAAATTTGAGTCGAGATGCTTTAAACATTGCCCAGCAGTTGCAGCAAAAAGTTAATGAAATTCGCGAAAGGACTAATCTTGACCCTAGCTTGAATACAGATAAGCTAGAAGCTCTCCCAGCTTTAGATGAATTAGTTCAGAGCGTGGAACAACAAATTAAATATTTAAGAATTGTACAAGCTCAAGCCAAGAAAAATGAACATAACCCAAAATAATCTAGAAAGGAGTTGCTGCTTTTCTCTTTAAATAGAAAATTCCTTACAGCCGAAAAAGCCTAAATTACCCATCCCTAGACTACGATAGAAAGTGCTAATTGTTTCTGCCACAAAAGCAGCCCTTGTTCAACCAAGGAGAAGACTTTTATTGCTGCCGATGCTGGTAATCGTGATTTTAAGATCTTTCATGCAGACTGAAGATTTTAGTGAACTTTTTCCGCTTTTCAATACGGTCAATCCAGAGACCTTAGAATGGTTGCTATCGGTTGCCGACGAACACGAGTATCCCGCCAGCAGAGCAGTTCTGATGGAAGATGCCTGGGGTAATGCGGTTTACTTTATCCTATCCGGTTGGGTAAAAGTCCGTCGCATCGCAGGCGACGATCGCATATCGCTGGCAATTCTAGGAAAGGGCGATTTTTTTGGAGAAATGGCGATTCTCGATGAATCTCCGCGTTCTACAGATGTGATTGCCTTGTCCTCAGTGCGGTTACTCAGCGTCCACGCTCAGCGATTTATCCAAACTTTGTTTAAAGACCCACAGTTACACCATCGAATGCTACAACTGATGGTCAGAAGACTGCGCCAGATGAATATTCGTTTTCAATTACGTCATCAACCACCCGCAGTTAAGTTGGCTAACAGTTTGATTTCTATGGGAGAAAACTACGGTCAAGTTACGGATACGGGAACGGAAATTTATAATATTCCGTTCAAAGATTTGGCTGATGTGGCTGATATAGGTGTTGAGGAAACTACTAAGATTATGGAGAAATTAGATAGTAAGGGTTGGATTAAAATCGATCGATCGCGTCAAGTAATCCATTTAATCAATGTTAAGCAGTTGGCGCACCTAGCAGGAAAAATTTAACCAGCTGTGACAACTTTTTCACCGGGTAGGGGAGAGGATTAGCGCAATTTTCTCCTCTTGGTAAATATCGAGCAAGCAATTTTGAGCTAAGTAAATAAACATTATCAATTTTCCACTGTCATGACAGAAGCAACTACTGTTCGCCCTAGCACTTTGCCACGCACTACACCTAAAATACACTTTCAAGTGGCGATGCCTCAACCTAATTCACATTTGTTTGAGGTAAGTTTACAAGTTTCGGGATGGTTAGCACCAGTTTTAGATTTAAAACTTCCCGTTTGGACTCCCGGTTCTTATTTGGTGCGCGAGTATGCAAAAAATTTGCAAGATTTTTCTGCCCTAGCGGGAAACACAATTTTGCCTTGGCGAAAGTTAACCAAAAATCACTGGCAAGTGGGAACAAATGGGGTTTCAGAAGTTACGGTGCGCTATCGAGTTTTTGCTAATGAGTTATCCGTAAGGACTAATCATTTAGATAGTTCTCACGGTTATTTTAATCCGGCGGCGCTGTGTTTTTATATCCCGGAATTTACGGAACAACCAATTACAATTACTATTGTTCCTCCCCAAGCAGATTGGCGCATTGCTACACCTTTAACTGCGGTTTCCGGGATGTTCAATACTTTTGTAGCGGCTGATTTTGATACTTTGGTGGATAGTCCCTTTGAAATAGGCACTCATCAATTTTATCAGTTTGAAGTATTGGGCAAATCCCATGAGTTAGCGATTTGGGGAAAGGGAAATGCTGAACCAGAACGAATTATTGAGGATACGAAAAAAATTATTGAGGTAGAAGCCGAAATTTTTGGGGGTTTACCTTACGAAAGATATTTGTTTTTGCTGCATTTGTCGCCAAGTATGGGCGGCGGTTTGGAACATAAATATGCTTGTTCGTTAATTTATCCCCGGTTTAATTTCCGCAAACAGGATAAGTATGAGAGTTTCATGCAGTTGGTGGCGCATGAGTTTTTCCATTTGTGGAATGTGAAAAGATTGCGTCCGAAAGGTTTGGAAAAGTTTGATTATGATGGGGAAAATTACACTTCTTCCCTGTGGTTTTCGGAAGGAACTACTAGCTATTACGATTTACAGATTCCGTTTCGTGCGGGAATCTATGATGCTAAGACTTTTTTGCAAAATTTAAGTAAAGAAATTACTTTGTTGCAGACTAAACTGGGAAGAAAAGTTCAGCCTGTAAGTGAGTCGAGTTTTGATGCTTGGATTAAGCTTTATCGCCGGGATGCCAATAGTGATAATTGTCAGATTTCCTATTATTTGAAAGGGGAAATGATTTCGTTTTTGTTGGATTTGCTGATTCGGGAGAGACAGGGAAATGAGCGATCGCTAGATGATGTGATGCGCTATATGTGGGAAAATTTCGGTAAGGCGGAAATTGGGTTTACACCTGAACAGTTGCAAGGTGCGATCGAATTAGTAGCTGGAAAAGATTTAAGTGACTTTTTCGCCAGCTACATCGACGGTGTTGAAGAGTTACCTTTTGATGAATATTTAGCACCTTTTGGCTTACGTTTAGAAGCTGATATTGATGAAAATCAACCTCCTTATATTGGTTTAAAAGCCAAAGCTCAAAATGGCAAACAAAAGATTGAATTTGTAGAATTTGGTTCCCCTGCACAACTAGCTGGCGTTAGTGCTGATGATGAATTATTAGCAATTGATGGAATGCGAGTTAATGCAGATCAATTAAACGACAGGCTAAAAGATTATCAACCAGGAGATCCAATTCAATTGTCAATTTTCCATCAAGATGAATTGCAAACTTTGCCAGTTACTTTAGCCGATCCGCAACCTACTAATTACAAAATTGTAGCTGTGGAAAATCCCAATTCAACCCAGCAAGAAAACTTTCAAAATTGGTTAGGAATTCCCTTAGCAAACCTGAAAAATTAGAATTTCGTAGGGTGCGTTAGGTTGCACCTAACGCACCTTTTTTATTCTACTAATTTCCGATAAAATGAATTATCATGCTAACCTTCACCGTCAACTTAAATCCTATTATTAAACTCACTGACGAACAATTTTATCAACTTTGTAGAGTAAATCCAGATGTAAAATTTGAACGTAATGCTACAGGAGAAATTATTATTATGTCACCTACAGGAGGGGAAACAGGAAGTTGTAATTCAGAAATAAATGCTGATTTTGTAATTTGGAACCGCCAAACTAAATTGGGTAAAGTTTTCGATTCTTCCACTTGCTTTAAACTTCCTAATGGTGCGGATCGATCGCCTGATGTAGCATGGATTCAACAGTCAAGATGGGATACACTAACTACCGAAGAGAAAGAAAAATTTCCCCCAATAGCGCCAGATTTTGTTTTGGAGTTAATGTCACCCACTGATAGTTTAAAAGAAAGTCAGAAAAAGATGCAGGAATATATAGATAATGGTGTAAAGCTTGGTTGGTTAATTAATCGAAAAAGTCGAAGGGTAGAAGTTTATCGCCAAGGAAAAGCTGTAGAATCGCTCGAATCTCCCACTGAATTAACAGGGGAAGATGTGTTACCAGGATTTGTGCTAAATCTACAATTTATCTGGGATTAACTTCAGTTAATTGTTCTGGTTTCAAATAACCTGCGGCGATACAATCAGCGATAATTTCTTCGACTAATTTACCGAGAATAGGTGATGCTTCTTGTACAGGAGACATTCTTTTTCTGACTAAGTTTTCGGTAATTCCGTGAATTTGCCAAGTTCCGCCGTGATTTTGTTGATTTTGCAGTAGGGGTTGTAGGCGATCTAGGGCGATCGCAAATTTAGCAGTTTCAGTTTTTGATTCCTCAAATTCTTCCCAAAGTTGGGTTAATTCTTTAGCTTGTTCTGAAGGTAACAAATTAAAAATTCGAGTCGCTGCTTTGATTTCCCTCGCTGCTTTGTCTAAGTTTGCTTTTACGTCGTAACAGAATGTGTCTCCCGCATCTATTTCGATTAAATCGTGAATTAATAGCATTTTAATTGCTTTGATAATATCAACTTCTGGTGCTGCATATTCGGCTAAAATTATTGCCATAATTGCTATATGCCAGGAGTGTTCGGCGCTGTTTTCTTGGCGGGAACTATCGGTTAATTTGGTTTGGCGCAGGATGTTTTTTAGTTTGTCAATTTCGGTGATAAATTGAATTTGTTGAACCAGTCGGTTGTTCATATTTTTTGGAACCGCTCCTGACGCAGAGGACCCAGAGAGAAAAAATCGAGGAGTTTGAAAGTTATTTGCGAGTCTATATTATTATAGTTAGCCCTAGCAAAAATTGCTATGCTTACAACTTCTATTAGTTTTCAGTTTTTTGAGCGTGTGGATCTAGTCTAAATGAAAAATACAGAGGCGATGATACTGCCTTTTTTAATCAGAGTAATTGCTAATTGGGCTAAATCTGTAGCGGTGCGTGCTGGGGCTTGTACCATAGTATGATTAAACTTTAAAGGTAAAAGTATTGTAGCGATTTTCCAAAAAGGTGGCAAACTTGACTAATTATTGGTTGATGAAATCGGAACCAGAGGTTTATAGTATAACTCATTTGCAGCGCGATCGCCAAACTATTTGGGACGGTGTACGTAACTATCAAGCGCGAAATTTTATGCGCCAAATGCACCCTGGTGACTTAGCATTTTTTTATCATTCTAACGCCAATCCTCCGGGAATTGTTGGGTTAATGCGCGTCATCAAAAACAATGTTGTCGATCCGACTCAATTCGATGCTAAAAGTAAATATTATGACCCTAAATCTACTCCCCAATCTCCACGCTGGCAAACTGTAATTGTGGAATTTAAAGAAGTTTTTCCCCAAATTATTACTTTAGAAAAGCTCAAACAAGAATTTAGTCCAGATGAGCTTTTAGTTGTTAAACAAGGTAATCGTTTATCAGTAATGCCTGTAGCGGAAACTGTGGCGACACATATTTTAAATTACAGCCGGAAATAGCGATCGCGCCCAGCAATTATTTTTGCCCACACCCGATTAAACTTTCTGTATTTTTTACATTTAGTTCCTAGATATCAAATAGTATAAAAGGACAACCAACTAATCCTTCAGGACTTCAGTTTTTCCAGAAGTAGCCCAAGCATTATTGCGTGAGGATTAACATTTGGTGTCGGCTTAGGAGGTTCAAGTGAAGCGCTCATACTGGTATAAATACTTTCAATGGCTTAGGAGGCAAACTCTGCATCACTGGCTACCACTTTTGCTAGGCATTGTCGCCACGCTCGCAGTTTTTGGACTGTGGCAGCAGTTATTAATACAGGAACAACAGCACATTGAACAGTTAGTTCAGCAAGAAGCCACAGCTATTGAATCGGAGTTCAAAGAAGAACTGACAGAACGAGTTTTAGCACTGCAACGGATGGCAAAGCGTTGGCAAACAGGTAGTCGGACAACTAAAGCTTTCTGGGAAGCAGACGCAGCTGCCTTAGTGAAGGACTTTGATGAATATCAAGCGATACGTGCTAACGCACACGCTGGCGCGATCGAACTAATCGTTCCATCATCTAACATATATTGGATGGTCGCTTCGCCACGCGAAAAACCAAAAACTCAGAACTTAAACCTCAACCAAAATGCCGTTCGGCAAGCTGCCTTAAAACTCGCACAAACTCGCCGTCAACCCATCCTATCACGCCATATTTTAAACAGTGAAGGAAATCAAGAGTTTTTGGCAGTTATTCCCTTATTTACAGCCGATCGTCTTGATGGATTTATTCTTGCTGTTTTCCCAATTCCGGCACTGCTTGATACTACGTTAAGAGTAGCGAAAGGTTATCAATTAAAAGTTTATGAAAATCAAGAATTAATTTATAGTCAAGGCTCACAAATCAAGTCTCCATTCTTTAAAAAAATAATTCCAATTACAGTTTATAACCTGAACTGGAAACTAGAAATTTTAACAAATCCAGCATTAATCGACACCAAGCACTTCCTGCTCCCGAATATAGTTTTATTTAGTGGTTTAATTGCTGCTTGGACTTTAGCACTAACAGTTTTTCTCGCCCAAAAATCAGAAAAACAAATTCAAAAAACTAAAAAAATCAACCAACGGCTACAGATAGAAATCATCGAGCGACGGCAAGTAGAAGAAACTTGGCGAGAAAGTGAAACCAGATATCGCCAACTGATCGATCACTTAAATGCCGGGTTTGTAGTTCATGCACCTGATACGAGCATAAGCTTGTGTAATCTAACTGCTTGTAATTTATTAGGGCTGTCGCTCGATCAAATGTTGGGAAAAAGTGCGATCGATCCCGCATGGCATTTTATTCGGGAAGATGGAACAATCATGCCGGAAGAGGAATACCCTGTGAATCGAGTTCTATCAACAGGAATTAGCCTGGAAAATTATGTACTCGGAATTAGCAGAGATTCAGAGCCAAATGTTTGGGTATTAGTGACGGCATTTCCCGAATTCGATCTCAAAAATCAACTCAAACAAATTGTGGTGACATTCATCGATATTAGCAACCTGAAGCAGGCAGAAGCAGAGTTGCGAGAAATGACTGGAGTCTTAGAAAATGCAGTCTCAGGCATTTCCAAATTAGATGTTCAAGGACGCTACCTCTACGTTAATAGAACATACGCCAGCATCACTGGCTACCAACCGGAAGAAATGATTGGGATGTCTTGGCAGCTGACAGTACATCCCGATGAATTAGAGAAAATGATCGCTAATTATCACCAGATGGTACAAGAGGGCAGGGTAGAGGTTGAAACTAGAGGAATACGCCGGGATGGTTCAGTTTTTTATAAACAACTGGTGATGATTGCCTGCTACGACGAACAATACCAGCTTTCGGGGCATTACTGTTTCATGAAAGACATTAGCGATCGCAAATTAGCAGAACTTGCCCTGAAAAAAGAATCCCTACGGAGTAAAACGCTGTTTGATATGTCAATGGATGGCATTGTTGCCATGAATCATCGAGGAGATGTGGTACAAACTAGCCCAAGTTTTGCCCGGATGATTGGCTATACCATAGAGGAAACCCTAAAACTTAATGTTGCTGATTGGGATGCTCAGTGGACCGAGGAAGAACTACAAGTTTTCATCAACAGAGAAGAAGTAATTCCTCTGTTTGAAACCAGACATCGCCGTAAAGATGGTTCTATCTATGATGTAGAAATTAGCTGGAACCGAGTGGAATTAGAAGATCAGAGAATAAACTTTTGTATCTGTCGGGATATTAGCGATCGCAAACAAGCCGAAGAAACTTTACGCATCTCCCAAGCACGTTTTGCCGGAATTCTCGAAATCGCTAACGATGCGATTATTTCAGTCGATATTAATCAGCGAATTACCCTATTTAACCAAGGGGCAGAAAAGATTTTTGGCTACAAAGCTGACGAAATTTTAGGACAACCTTTAGACCAATTACTACCATCTCGCTTCGCCAATGTTCACCATGACCACGTTAATAACTTTGGTCAATCAAGTGGTAAAGCACGACGCATGGGTGGTGTAGAAACTTATCGCCCAGTTGGAGAACGAGGGGAAATTTTTGCTCGTCGCAAAGATGGCAGTGAATTTCCTGCGGAAGCCTCAATCTCGAAATTGCAACTAGGTGGCGAGACAGTCTTTACCGCATTTTTGCGAGATATTAGCGATCGCAAACGCATGGAAGACGATCGCCAACAAGCTGAAGCCGCTTTGCGCCAAAGTGAAGCCCGCTTCCAAGCATTCATGAATCATAGCCCTACTCCTGCCTGGATTACTGATGACAAAGGAATAATCCTATATCTCAGTCAGACTTATTACCAAACTTTTCTAGTACCAATTGAAAATTCAGTTGGCAAATCTATCTTTGAAATTTATCCCCAAATAGTTGCCCAACAATTTTTAGAGAATATTCAAACTGTTGCGGAAACTAAGCAGGTAGTTGAAGCCATTGAAGTGGCTCCGCGTCGAGATGGTGAAATGGGTAATTTTCTAGTTTATAAATTCCCCATTCCCGATCCTTCTGGACAAACTTTGGTGGGAGGAGTAGCAATTGATGTGACTTTGCAACATCGAGCCGAAGAAGCGTTACGTCAAAGCGAAGCCACAAAACAAGCAATTATTGAAGCCATTCCCGACTTACTGATTCGGATGCGTTCTGATGGTAATTATCTGAATTTTGTTTCTAACAGTGACTTTAACATCGTCAATCCTGACCAGATCCGTCACGATGTAAATGTGTTTGATATCTTGCCTAATGAACTAGCTCAAATTCGCTTCGATCATACCCAACAGGCTGTCAAAACTGGAAAGATGCAGGTTTATGAGCAACAGATTTTCATCAAAGAACAACTTTGCTATGAAGAAGTGCGAATTGTGCCATTACAGCAAGATCAAGTGTTGGTTATGGTACGGGATATTACCGATCGCAAACGCGCCGAAATCGAACTAAAACATCAAAAAGAAATCCTACAAGCCATGTTCGACCACATTCCGATCATGGTTGCCATGTTTAACCAAAAAAACATGATTGAATTCGTTAATCCCGAACTCCAAAAAGTATTAGGTTGGTCACTAGAAGAATGGCAACAACGAAATATATTAATAGAGTGTTATCCCGATCCTGCTTATCGCCAAGAAGTAATAAATCACATGATGGCAGCTAATGGCAAATGGAAAGATTGCATTACCCTAACAGCTTCTGGTGAAACTTTGCACACCTCTTGGGCAAACGTCCGACTCTCCAACGGCTACTACCT
This sequence comes from Floridaenema aerugineum BLCC-F46, assembly GCF_041929345.1. Classification (NCBI taxonomy): domain Bacteria; kingdom Bacillati; phylum Cyanobacteriota; class Cyanophyceae; order Aerosakkonematales; family Aerosakkonemataceae; genus Floridanema; species Floridanema aerugineum. Next base: position 8,475 of record NZ_JBHFNQ010000093.1, on the reverse strand, counting down.
TGGTATTGGTCAAGATATCACCGATCGCAAACATTTTGAAATTAAATTGCAACAAGCCAAAGAAGCCGCAGAAGTAGCAAATCAAGCCAAGAGCATTTTTCTGGCTAATATGAGTCATGAATTACGAACTCCGCTCAACGTAATTCTGGGATTCTCGCAAGTAATGAGCCATGATTTATCTCTCAACAGCGAACAGCAAGAAAACCTGCAAATTATTCGCCGCAGTGGAGATCACCTGCTCAATCTGATTAATGATGTATTAGATTTGTCGAAGATCGAAGCCGGACACACCACAATTAACTTGTGCAATATAGATTTAGTTGCTCTATTACATTCACTTCGTAGTATGTTTGGGCAACGTGCGATCGCAAGAGACCTCGACTTCAACTTCCATATAGACCCACTTTTACCCCAATACATCACCACCGATGCCAGCAAACTCCGTCAAATACTGATTAACCTCCTCAGCAACGCCATCAAATTCACCAAACGGGGAGGCATCACCTTGCGCGTTAAACTGGATAATAAACAACAGGAGGTGAAAAATAATACTGCCAATAACTCTATGCCCCAAAACCTTTACTTCCTCATATTTGAAGTAGAAGATACAGGCAGTGGCATTGCCCAAAAAGACCTGAATGCAATTTTTGATGCTTTCGTACAAGCTGAAGCTGGCAGAGGAACAACCGAAGGAACAGGATTAGGTTTAACCATCAGTCGTAAACTTGCCCGCTTACTAGGAGGAGAGATTAATGCTACTAGCACAGTAGGAACAGGCAGTATATTCCGACTGATCCTGCCGATTGAAATTGCTACCAATGCAGATATACAACTAGAGCAAAACGATCGCCAAGTAATCGGACTGGTTCCCAATCAACCTAAATATCGCATATTGGTAGTCGATGACCAAGCCGAAAACCGTTTATTGCTGGTCAAACTGTTGACTCAATTAGGATTAGATGTGCGCGAAGCAATCAATGGGCAAGATGCGATCGCGATCTGGAAAGAATGGCAACCTCATCTTATCTGGATGGATATTCGGATGCCCGTTCTCAATGGCTATGAAGCGGCAAAATGGATTCGCGCCCAAGAAAATCTGTTGCGGGAAAGTGAGGCAGATGTGGAACATGAGGAATCAAAGCTCAATGTGCAACATCAACGATCGATTATTATTGCTCTGACAGCCCATGCTTCACAGAGCGATCGTGAACTTGCCCTCGCCGCAGGCTGTGATGATTTCATTAGCAAGCCATTTCAAGAAGAAACCCTGTTTGAAAAAATGGCAAAATATTTAGGTATCTCTTATATTTATGCCGAAAATGAGCCACAATTACCCAATCAAACTGACCTTTCTCTGACGCAGGCATTAACTACCGAGAGTTTATCTGTAATGTCAGAAGAATGGATAGCTGAGTTAAACTTTAAGGCGCTATCCTGCGATCAAGATGCAGTTTTGGAATTGATTGACCAGATTCCCGAAGCTCACAGCCAACTTGCAGCCGGATTACGCCAACTAACACAAAACTTTGAATTTCCTCGGATTGTGGAGTTAGCAAATCAGCCGCTCAATTGGGAATCCTAAAGTTGGGAGTATATTTTAAGTCTATGGTTACAGTTCCGACAAATATAAAAACCAAAGTCAGCATTTTGATTGTCGATGACCAACCCGACAATTTACGCACTTTGTCTGCTATTTTACGAGATGAAACCTACACGGTGAGACAAGCGACTAGTGGCAAAATCGCTTTGAGTGCAGTACAAGCAAATCCCCCGGAACTCATTTTATTGGATGTCCGAATGCCGGAGATGGATGGCTATGAAGTTTGTGCAGTCCTCAAAGCTAATCCTGTCACTCGTGATATTCCCGTAATTTTCTTAAGTGCTTTGAATGATGTTAATGATAAAGTCAAAGCCTTTAAAGCTGGCGCAGCAGATTACATCACTAAACCGTTTCAAGCAGAAGAAGTGTTAGTTCGGATTGGACATCAACTAACTATTCGACAACAGCAGCAGCAATTATTAGCGCAGAATGAACAGCTAAAAGAAAGCGAGGAAATACTGCGGTTTCAAGCAGAACAAGAACGGTTAATGGGTGCGGTTATTCTCAAAATTAGACAATCTCTCGAGAAAGAAGTTGTTTTTAGTACAACGGTTTCTGCAATTCAACAATTGCTGCAAGCCGATCGTGTATTAATCTATCAAATATTGGCTAATAATACGGGAAAAGTAGTAGCGGAATCAGTTGTACCAGGTTTTCCAGCTATTTTAGGAATGTCTTTCCCAGAAGAAGTATTTCCCTTTCCCTATCATGAACTTTACAATCACGGCAGAATTGGCATTATTAATAATATCTATGCCAAAAATTTAGATATGGCTCCTTGTTTAATAGAGTTTGTGGAACAATGGGCAGTGAAAGCTAAATTGGTGGTGCCAATTTTGGCTAATGAAAAGTTGTGGGGGTTGCTGATTATTCACAATTGTTCTGCGCCTAGAAATTGGCTGAGTTCGGAAGTAAGTTTACTTTCGCAACTGGCAGGTCAAATTTCGATCGCGATTCAACAAGCAGAACTTTATCATGAGATTCAGAGTTTCAATAGCACTTTGGAAAGGCAAGTCTACATTCGGACTTTAGAATTACAACAATCTCTCAAATTTGAAGCCACGCTAAAACGCATTTCTGATAAAGTGCGAGATTCACTAGATTCGCATCAAATTCTCCAAATTGCTGTCAAAGAATTAGCGATCGCAACTAAAGCAGAAACTTGTAATGCTGCTCTCTATAGTCCCGATCGTCTTACTTCTAAAATTCATTATCAATATGTTGCACCAGGATTACCCGAAACTCAAGGACAAGAAATTCAAATCCAAGATGCAATTGAGATCTATAAACAATTGCAGCAGGGTTATTGCTTCGCCTTTTGTCAAACTGAAGCTAGTACAATTCGCAATCATTCAGCAAGTTTGGTTTGTCCCATTTTTGATGGACAATGGGAAAAACCAAAAGTAATTGGCGAACTCTGGGTATTGAAATCTATTGATTCTTGTTTTAGTCAAATGGAAATTCATTTAGTGCAACAGGTGGCTAATCAGTGTGCGATCGCTCTCCGACAAGCAAGACTTTATGAAGCGGCTCAATCTCAAGTTAGGGAACTCGAACGACTAAATCATCTCAAAGATGATTTTCTCAGTACCATTTCTCACGAACTGCGTACCCCAATTTCCAGTATTCAGATGGTAACAGGCTTATTAATGGAGCTTACTAATCAAGGAAAAACTTTCATTCAAGACACCGCTCATTTAGAAGCACAAAACAACGAAGCAATGCACTATCTGAAAGTTTTGCACGAAGAGTCTGAGCGGGAACTAAACTTAATAGAAGACTTACTTAACCTTCAGCAAATCGAAGCTGGAGTTTATGCTACTCAACCTATTCCTATTAATTTACAAGATTGGCTGCCTCATGCGATCGAAAGTTTTCAAATTCGGGCTTATAATCAACAGCAAACACTCCAACTGGAAATAGATCCCCATCTTCCTATCTTAACAGTTGACCTCCGTAGCTTTAGCCGCATCTTCACCGAATTACTCAACAACGCTTGCAAATACACTCCATCAGGTGAGAAAATCTCAATTTCTGCTTATACAAACGCAGAACATTTCTATTTGAGCATTACAAATACAGGTATCGAAATTGCACCAGAAGAACTTGCTCACGTCTTCAAAAAGTTTTACCGCATCCCCAACAACGATCCTTGGAAATACAGCGGTATTGGCTTAGGACTAGCATTAGTGAAAAAACTGGTTAAACAGATGGGCGGGATAATTACTGTTCAAAGCAATAACAATCTCACCCAATTCACAGTTCAATTGCCAATTCTGAAATAACTTAAGAACCTTCAACTTTTTCGATCGCAATTGTCAAATGAGCAACTAGCGCCCCAATTGCCCCAATTGCTGCTACGATCGGGAACAATGCTGTCCCAACTACTCCTCCCACAACACCAATAGTTAGAGGAATTTCTATTAGTATATGCCCTTCTTCATTTTTGATGGTAATGCGACGAATGTTACCTTCGTAAATCAATTCCTTAATCTTACTTACTAAGGCATCACCGCTAATACTAAACTCTTCAACCCTAACTTTTGGTGTAACAACCTCAGTTTCAGGTTTGATGTTAATTACTTCAATCTCTATAGCATCGGCTTCGTCTTGAGGTGAATTCATTGTAAAATCCTCCAATCTTAAATTTCAGGACATCAGGCTGTTTACAATTAGCTGACTACCTCCTAAATTATAATCATTATAACGATTAATATTAATTTGCATGAACAGCCAAATTTCACTGTTAGCACAACTTTCTTCGTGGAATAACGTGATTCGCACAAATCCTCAAGATGCTCAGGCATATATTCGGCGGGGAATGACGAATTTTAAGCTGGCTAACATTGCCGAATCTATTGAGGATTTTGACACAGCACAGAAGTTAGAACCAAGTCTCACGCCCTATCTTTGGCAACGTGGTTTATCTTACTATTATGCCGAAAAATTTGCCGAGGGTGCTAACCAATTTGAAATAGATTTAACAGTTAATTCTCATGATGTTGAAGAAACGGTGTGGCGATATCTGTGTATTGCTAGATTTAGTGGAGTTTATGAAGCGAGAAATACTTTATTAGAAGTGCGGAACGATCCGCGAAAAGTAATGGGTTGCGTTTATGATTTGTTCGCCGGAAATAGTACAGAAGAAGATGTATTAATTGCTGGCGAATGTGAAGGTAAACAAGGGAAATTTTACAGTCATCTTTATTTAGGTTTGTATTATGAAGCAGAAGAAGACGTGCCAAAGTCTCAAAATTATATAGTCAAAGCAGTTGGTTATCAGTTAGAAGATTATATGTGGTATTTAGCTTGCGTACATCAGAAATTAAGAGGCTGGTAAAATCAAGGTTATTTCCGCTTTTTTCGATAAAAAGCTGCTAGTTTTTCTGGGGAAACTCCCAGGTAATAACCAACAATCATTAATTGATTAATCAGGGTAGTTTTTATGATACCAAGCTGTTGCCAACGGCGACCTGATGTGATAACTGGTGTGGTGATAATGGCAATTTTTCCCATGTTTCTTAATTGCCGGATCAAGACAAAATCTTCCATAATTGGTTGGATGGGAAAACCGCCAATTTTATGGAATATTTCGGCTTTGACAAAGATAGCTTGATCGCCGTAAGGTAGGGAGAGAAAGTGCGATCGCCAATTCACCATCTTCTCTACTAACCTAATCCCTCTAACTTTAGCATCAATCGCCAATTCAAACGCACCCCCAACTACTCCCGGTTTTTGTGTTGCTGCTAAAATCATCGACCCAAAATTAGCGGGTAAAATTGTATCACCATGCAAAAATAAGAGAATGTTTCCAGTTGCAATTGTAGCACCAGCATTCATTTGGATCGATCGTCCACGAGGCGAAGTTAAAACTTTGTAACCGAAACTTTCCGCAATAGCAACTGTTTGATCTTCGCTTCCCCCATCTACAACAATAACTTCTAACTCTGGGTAACTTTGTAAATTAAGCAAAGTTTTTTCAATTGCCTTAGCTTCATTCAATACCGGAATTATCACCGATATTTTTATTTGTTCTTTTGTCATTAATTTTGGGGAAGTAAATAGTTTTTTCAATCGAGATACCCGACTTCTTCAAGAAGTCGGGTATCTGTATACTTCACTAAATCTTCTGGTCTATCAATATCAGAAAGAGTAGTAAGATAAGCAACTACTAACTTCAACTTTTGGGCAATTTCAACTGTTTGCTGTAATACCTGAGAAGTTCCCCAATTAATTCCAGTAAATAATTCAGGAATTAACCGTTTTAACCCAATTAAATAATAACCTCCATCAGTTGCAGGGCCAAGTACTAATTCATGTTGAGAAAGTGCTGCAAATGCTGACGCTATTAGTTGTGAGTCTAACGCCGGACAGTCCGAACCAATAATTACAACTTTCTCAATTCCCTTGGTGAAAGCTGTTTGAAAAGCTGTCGCCATTCGCTTACCTAAATCCCCTTCAGTTTGTTGTTTATAGGTAATATTTTCTCCTAACCATGCTGCCATTAACTGTTGGTTTCCTCCGGTAAAATGCACTTCAATTAAAGTATTTGCAAGTCCTTTTAATTGAGTAATTACTGTTTCAGTTAATTGGCGATGCAATTTTGCTGCACCTTCAGCACCAAGAACCGGAATTAATCGCGTTTTGGTTTTCCCTGGTTCGGGGTAGCGAGTAAAAATTATTAAACAGTTTTTCGTATTGTTGTTAGTCATTGGTCATTTGTCATTAGTTAGGATGAATTTTGTAAACGCAGATGTTCAGCATGATTTTTGCTGGGGTGCTAGAGGTTGTTTTTTACCACAGATATCCACAGATGAACACAGATGAACACAGATGTTTATAAAAGTTTTCTGTGGGATACCAAGTGACCAATGACCAATGACTAATAACATTTAACTCAGATAAGAGGACTACGAGGCGGAGCCTGGAGTTTCTCGTTCCCCGGTTCAACCGGGGAACGAGGGAACGAGGGAGAGGGAGGTTCTACCTCCTTTCTACCTCCAAAAGTGGAGCAAGTTAACTCATTTCTAACATTCTTTGCATCGGACGCAATGCGGCAATTCTGAGATGTTCTGGTAAAGTGAGTTCTGGAGTGCGATTTTTCATTGCTAAATATAGCTTTTCTAAGGTATTTAATCGCATGAAAGGACATTCGTTGCAAGCGCAATTGGTTATCGGTGGCGCGGGAATAAAATGTTTTCGCGGTTGCTGTTTTTGCATTTGGTGAATAATTCCCGGTTCTGTCGCTACGATAAATTCTGGAAAGGAACTTTCCTGGGAATATTTCAATAAAGCACTGGTAGAACCGATAAAATCAGCGTGGCGTAAAACTGGTGGTTCACATTCTGGATGTGCTAAAACTTTGGCTTCTGGATGAGCAATTTTTAACTGGACAATCTTCTTTTCGGAGAAGTTTTCATGGACGATACAAGCACCTTGCCACAACACCATTTCTCGTCCAGTTTGCTGCATTACGTAGCGTCCAAGGTTGCGATCGGGCCCAAAAATTATCGGCTGATCTTCGGGAATTTGGTTAACTATTTTCACAGCATTGGAACTAGTGCAAATAATATCACTCATTGCCTTAATTTCAGCCGAACAATTGATATAAGAAATTACCAAATGTCCAGGATGTGCAGCTTTAAAAGCAGCAAATCGATCGGGGGGACAACTATCCGCCAAAGAACATCCAGCGTTGAGATCTGGTAAAAGTACCAATTTATCAGGGTTGAGAATTTTGGCGGTTTCTGCCATAAAGTGAACCCCAGCAAAAACTATTGCCTCCGCATTTGTACTGGCGGCTCGTCGGGACAGTTCCAAGGAATCACCGATATAATCTGCTACATCTTGAATCTCTGGATCTTGATAATAGTGAGCCAGTATAACTGCATTCAGTTCCTTCTTGCGAGCTTTTATCGCTCCCACTAAATCATAAGGAATTGCTGAAGCTTCAGTGGTTTCTCTGGGTAGTAATGTACTAATAAACACAGGGTATTTCTAATTAAAGTAAGAAGACATGACTGTTACTGTTCATTAATTATAGTTGATTTTACTAAAAATGGAGGTAGAGAGTATCAGTAAGAATTACGTAAACTTCTGCTAGAGCGCTATAACCAGTAAAATTTATCAGACTTACGGACTTACGCACTTTCACCAAAGAAACCAGGTGTGGCACGTAAGTCCTAGATTAGTTTTATTGATTGCCTGAAAGTTGGGGAGAACGATCGCACCGTTCAATGATGATGTTGATGGTTATTTAGCAATTGTTGGGGTGATTCTGGTGCTGGGGGGGAGTGGCGAACTAAACCCATTGCGTGTGTGCCAAAACTTGCCAGTCCCATTGTCACTAGTCCAGCACTGAGTAACCCCATTGAAACTAACCCCGCCGAGAAAATCCCCATTGAAATTATCCCGATCGACACAATTCCATGAGTCGAAACGCCGATCGCCACAATTCCATGCGCTGAAACGCCAATGGCTACAGTACCATGAGCCACAGTCCCTACAGACAACCATTTCTTTTTCATAACAAACCTGCTATCGAGAGCTTTGATGCGGCAACTTTAGGCAGTTTTATCTAGCTTGTCAAAAGACAAGTTGTAATAATGCGGGAAATGACGATCGCTCACAAGTAAGCTGCCAAAATCGCTCTTGCTTGCCTATCCTTAGAAAAAATGAAATTGTAGGGTGCGTCAGACCAGAGATTCGATCGAGAATATCAGGGATTGAACTTCTGACCGAAAATAATGGGATACAAGCCCCGTCCTTCGAGGATGGCTTTTTATTGCCCATTTTTCAATTCCATGCTATCATAATAGTTGATATCCATTAATTCAGTATCAGTCGTGTTTGTCTACGAGTTTAAGGTCTACCCT
>NZ_JBHFNQ010000092.1:0-2301 GCF_041929345.1 Floridaenema aerugineum BLCC-F46 | reverse complement strand
CTGCTCTGAAAAACCTATCCAAACCTAACTAAACTTGTTAATTTGATGTGGTGTTTTCTTCCTGCTTCAACCAAGGGTGTCGGCACCAACTTGTCCACAGGCGTTAAGTTCAGGTCGAGCCGACCTTACTTTTTCAGGTGGGGCATTTTCCAGGTTAATTGAGGCGTTTAAGTCTCTGTCTATTACGCTGTCACATTTCTGGCAATTAAACACTCTATCTGAGAGTTTCATTTCCTGAATGTGACCACAGCAAGAACAGGTCTTGGATGAAGGAAACCATCGGTCAACTAGCTCAACTTTGGTTCCATAGTGGTTTTGTTTATAAACCAATTGACGACGCACTTCATAGAAGCAATTATCACTAACCGCCGTAGCAAGTTTGCGGTTCGCCATCATCCCTGAGACGTTCAAATCCTCAATCCGAATGCAGTAAGCGCTACGACTCAAATCGGTTGTCATTTTATGAACCGTGTCGCGACGAATATTGCCAATCCTTGCATGATGCCTTGCTAATTCAACATAATAATACTTGGCGTTTTTGGATGCCTTAACTCCTAATTTCTTGCTACCCAAAACCTTGTTACGATTGCACCATTGCAGTTTACTGAGCTTGGTTTTTGCCCTTTTAATAGAAACTGGCATGGCGTAACAAGTTCCATTACTAACGGTTGCCAAAGTTTTCACCCCTAAGTCAACTCCAACTCGTTCAATTGGGTGATAAATAGTCGGAACTTTCTGGGCATCCAGAGCAAAGGAAACAAACCATTTATCCGCAGTCCGAGTAACAGTAAAGGTTTGCGAACTGCAAGTAAAACCTATCTTTTCCTTGAGTCTAAATTCCCTTAATCCGGGAAGTTGAATTCTTTTATCTGCTTTGATGACTACTCGGTTAGTAAAAGGGATTGGTGGTTTACCTTTTTCTGGATAAATACCAGACGTTTTGTAAACTGTAAACGAATCACCTTTCTTTTTGGTTTTCTTCTTAGGGAAACCACTTAATCCTTGTCGCCATCTCTTAAATGCCTTTTTCAGATCGATAAAAGCTGATTGATACACAGTAGACGGGTATTGCTTCGTCCACGCATATTCAGGCATCTTCATAATTACTTGGGTGAAGACTTGCTTGATAATATCAATCCTTTTGGAGTCCCTGAGATTAACACCCTCAAAACTCCAACTGGCGACTAACATCTCTAGCCCAAAGTTGTAGACAAATCTCCGAAAGCCAGCAATGCCACGCATTAAAGAGGTTTCTTTATTATTTAGCTGCAACTCTCTTTTGATTGCGTACATTGCCAAACCTATTTATACTTATTTACTTAGTCAAGTATATCTGGAATCAGAGCAAGGATCAACCCCGTCTACAATTTTCTTCACTTTAGCTTTGTATTTGCGTAATCCATAAAGGCGGGAACTGAAGCAATGGATTATAGACAGGAGATCTTGAGTCAATTCTTCTGGCGGGGAAAGGGTTTCGGCGTTAGCCACAATTATTGAGCCTCCACCCCATTGCACTAACTGTTCGACAAGCTCAAAACCAAAGCGGCACAATCTGTCTTTGTGAGCTACGTATAACAAATTTACCTCGCCTTGTATTGCCCACTTAATGACTTGCAGGAATTTTGGTCGCTTAAAATTTAAGCCTCCCCCAATTTCCTGAATTGTCTCCGTCACAGAGACACCTTGAGCCAAGCAGAATTGCTCCATTGCCTTAACTTGGCTTTGCAAGTCATCTTTTTGGTTGTTGGATGAGACTCGACAATAAATCAGAACTTTGTGGGGATATTTCCCCGTTTTAAGGCTTCTGGCTGCCGCTAAGTGGGTTTCATTGTAGACTCGTTGCTTTCCTAGTGTGCGTTCCGGGATTAGCTTGCCTTCCTGCTCCCATCTACGAAGTGTCGATGCCGAAACTCCAACCAAATCTCCAAATTCTGAAACCTTCCACATAACTTACTCATAATAGGCAACTATAAGTAAGTTTAGTTAATAATTTGCCGATTTAGTCAAGCTCCTCTGCTCCCCTGTCCCCCTGCCCCTTTGCTCCTCCGCTTCCCTGCCCCTCTGCTCCTCCGCTCCTCTGCTCCTCTGCTCCCCTGCTCCTCTGCTCACCTCTGGAGGACGAGATTTTGCCAGCATAATGCCGAGAAGAGATGCTGTGAGTATAGTTCATAAAACCATAGACAAATATCTCAGGTCTTATTTTGTAGGTGTTACCCTAACTGGGTGAACTACTACACCCTCTATCCCATTGCTCGCAGAGCGTTTGGGACTGCTTGTAGTCTTTTACTCGTCCCCTTTAGT
>NZ_JBHFNQ010000091.1:0-1365 GCF_041929345.1 Floridaenema aerugineum BLCC-F46 | reverse complement strand
AGAGACTTGATGATAACAGTTGGAACAGAGTTTAGAGCTAGGAAACCATCTATCAATTTCGATAAGCTTTGCACCTTTGCGCTCTAACTTATACGCCAAGAAATTGACAAACATTCCCCATCCACAATCAGATATAGCTTTAGCTAAATTATGGTTCCGAACCATGCCTTTTACATGAAGATTCTCTACTATCACAGCTTGGCTATCACTGCTTAACTTATGACTAAGTTTATGTAGAAAATCCTGCCTCGCGTTGGCTACTCGTTCATGAACTTTAGCTACTAATTTGCGATACCTTTCCCTAGTTTTACTTCCATCTTTTTTGCGGGAAAGTTTTTGCTGTTTGCGTTTTAAATTCTTTTCGTGTTTGGCTAGATGTTTGGGGTTGTCGTATTTAGAAATCTTTGTGCCGTCGCTAACTACAGCAAAATGTTTAATCCCTAAATCAATCCCGTAAATCTTTCCTTCTGCTGATAATGGTGTTTCACCTTCCACTTCAAATAATACAGAAGCGAAATATTTACCTGATGGGGTTTTACTGAGGGTAACGGTTTTTATCTTGCCATCTATCGGGCGATGAATTGAGGCTTTTATTTCCCCAACTCCCCCTGGAATTTTAATCGCATTTTCCGAAACAGTTACGTTTTGAGGGTATTGGGCTGATTGCTTTCCTTTCTTAGCTTTGAATTTGGGAAATGCTGCCCTTCCCTCAAAGAAGTTTTTATATGCAGTGGTTAGATTTAATGTGGTTGCCTGTAATACTTGGCTGTAGCAATCACCCAACCATTTAGTTTCTTCGCTTTTCTTGAGTGCTGGTAAAAGTGCATTTAACGCAGATCGTCCTAATCCTTTACCCGTCTCTCGGTAGGTTTCAATGCTCTTGTTTAGAGCATAATTCCACCAATACCTTGCACACCCAAATATCTGAGCCAGCTTATGTCGCTGTTCATTTGTTGGGTAAATTCGGACTTTGACGACTTTGCGTTGCACTCAAATCATTTCCTTATCCTTTACGCCAGATAGCGATAAGTATAACCGCGTTTTAGTAAGTTGGCAATATCGTTACTTCGTTTCTGAGTTAGCAGGTCGGGTAAGGATTGGGTATTACTACCCGCACCTCCCCTAAGAACCGTGCTTGTCAGTTTCCCAACACACGGCTCAAGCCTTACTTCAAGCCTTTTAACTTGGGTTTTGAATGTACCTGTTTGTGGCACGCTGCGTGCAAATGCTGTAGGTTGTCAGTGTCGTCTAGACCTCCTTTAGCTACAGGTACTATGTGGTGGGTTTCGACCTCTTCCCCATTGATTAATGGTTCACCGCAGATGGGACATTTCCAATTTTGGAGTTTGGCTACTTCATAATATT
>NZ_JBHFNQ010000090.1:0-161089 GCF_041929345.1 Floridaenema aerugineum BLCC-F46 | reverse complement strand
CCAACAGCTATCGACTTGCATAAGCGATTGGTAGCAGAAGTGAAATCAGCTAATCCTTGGTACTATGAGGTTTCTAAATGCGCTCCTCAAGAGGCGTTGCGGCATCTTCAAAAAGCTTTTGGGCATTGGTTTAAAGTTCCCAAAAGAGGTAAGCCAAGATTTAAAAAGAAGAACATCTTGAAAAAGCTCAATGGCTACCACAAAGCCACAATGGATGCAATTATCCGCTGCTACCAGTATTGGATTGCTGTAACTGATTGTGACGGCTTCCGCATTGATGCTGCCAAACACATCCCCAAGGACATCTGTGCCCAGCGTAACAGCTTAGCAGCTACCAACCTGCATCATTACATCTCTAGATACTTTTCTGGAGATGTCTATTCGCCTTCAAGCTTTTGTTTGGCTTGCAGAAGTTCCTGTTTTTGAGCATCACTAATGGTTGGATACTGTAGATTGAGCGACTCTAAGGTGTGGCAAATAATGCTGCTGACAGCGAGATGGGTAAACCATTTGCGATCGGCAGGAATGACGTACCAGGGAGCCCATTCTGTACTCGTGTGGTTAAATACATCTTCAAAAGCACCCATGTAGTCATCCCAAAAATCCCGTTCTTTGACATCATTGGCGGAAAATTTCCAGTTTTTTTCCGGTTCATTAATTCGTTCTAAAAAGCGATTTTTCTGTTCTGCTTTGGACACATTTAGAAAGAATTTTAGAATCACAATGCCGTTGTCAACCAAATATTCTTCAAAGTTATTTATCTGTTTAAACCGCTTTTTCCAAATATCCTGTTTGGCGATCGCAGGCAGTTGTTGACGCTCTAAAAATGCAGGATGCACTCGCACGACCAAAACTTCTTCGTAGTAGGAACGATTAAAAATCCCAATCCGTCCCCGTTCTGGCACCACCTTTGCACATCGCCATAAATAATCATGATGTAATTCTTCTGCTGATGGGCCTTTGAAGCTGTTAACTTCACAACCTTCTGGATTTATACCTGACATGACGTGCTTGATTGTGCCATCTTTTCCGGCTGCATCCAACGCCTGAAATATCAACAGTAAAGCGTAGGTATTCTGAGCATAGAGTTTATCCTGTAACTGAGCCATTTTGGTAATGGTTTGAGTCAGCAGTGCTTCTGCATCATCTTTTGTCACTTCATGAGCTTTGTAACTGGGGTCAAAGTCCTTTTGGAGATTAATCTTTCGATCGGTTGGCACTTTGCACAATTGAATCAGTTCATCGTATTTGATTGGGCTATTCATATTAATTGTTAGGGTTGTAAGGTATCGGTTTAAAGCTGGACATTTTGCAGAGAAAGGCGAACAGGGAAGTGGAAAGTTTGACCAGGATTGACGCATTCTCTGCCTGAAATTTAGATCCCCCCTAGCCCCCCTTAATAAGGGGGGAACTTAATCAAGCCTTAAATGTGGCGTTAACTTCGGAAACCGCCAAACACTAGCCCCCTTAATAAGGGGGGAACTTAATCAAGCCCCCTTTTTAAGGGGGTTGGGGGATCTCGTAAGTCCCAAATCTTAGTCGAGTTTTAACCAGAGATCCGTTGCCAGAGGCTTTGATAGGTTTTGCCTAAGCCAGCTTTTGCTGGGTTGAGAAGGGAATAAACTGCTAATTTGACCCGATCGATCGCCAGGAACCAAACCAAAGCATACAACCAACTAAACCATACACCTTGGAGTCCAATCGGCGCAATCAAAATACCAAATAGTGCAATGCAGGAGGAGATGATAACAGAAGCACCTGTGGCTAGGGCTAAACTTTTAGCGGGTGGCATAGTCCAGAAAGCGCGTCGGGTGCGGACTGAATAAAGCGTCATCATGCCTAACAGGGCGATATTGAGGAAGATATAAGTCTGCGTTTGCGCCGAGTTAAGTTGCCAAAAGCGATCGCACAAGTAATACAACAAAAAGGTAGCAATAACACAGATGGTTCCTAGAACCGATGATAGGGTCAATACTTGACTCATATTCCATTGTTGCGGTGTCTTCGGAATCCGGGCATTATCATAAGCGATCGTGACGATCGCGCCATCATTCAAAATCGCCAAGAAAACGATCATGATTGCTGTAATCGGATAAGTGTTGAAAAACAGAATTGCCAGTGTGGTAAACACCAAAATTTGAATCGTGGCAACGATCCGATAAAGGGTATAGCTAGTCATGCGTTCAAAGATTTGGCGACTGAGTTTAATCGCATCCACAATCACCGAAAGCCCCGGAGTTGAGAGTACAATATCAGCTGCGGAACGAGCCGCATCAGTTGCACCAGATACAGCAATCCCCACATCAGCCTTTTTCAATGCTGGGGCATCATTGACACCATCCCCCGTCATGCCAACAATGTAACCCTGTTTTTGCAAGACATCGACAATGTGGAATTTATCTTCGGGAAACACTTGTCCGAATCCATCCGCCTGTAGGATCTGCTGATCCAATGAAGTCTCCTGTTGCGTGGGTGCTTCCCGAAAGACATTAGCATCCACAATGTTCTGTCCCAATCCTAATTGACGGGAGGTTTCTTTGGCGATCGCTACCTGATCGCCTGTCACCATTTTGATCGGTACGCCTAACTTCAAAGCATTTTGAATGGTGATTTGCGAATCGGAACGAGGTGGGTCAAACATGGGCAGAATGCCGAGAAATTGCCACTCACCATTAGCATCGGTACGCGCTACTCCCAAAGCCCGATAACCTCGTTTAGCATACTCGTCAATTTGTTGATTGACAACAGGTGCAATCTCTGTATGATTCGGAACCAGATCCAGGATCACTTGGGGCGCACCCTTACTCGTTTTAAAGGTTTGACCATTTGACCCTTTCACAGTTGCCTCTGTGCGTTTACCGACAGGATCAAAAGGTTTGAACTGGATGACTTGATAAGGTATCAATTGCTTTGGATCTTTGACTCCCTGAAATACGACTGCATCAATCGGATCTCCATCCTGATTTTTAGATGCCAGCGCCGCCATCAGAACGATCTCATCCTGAGACACTCCAGACATGACAAATGGTTCGCCCAAACTCAACTGATTTAGAGTTAAGGTGCCTGTTTTATCAGAGCAAAGCATATTCATCCCCGCCAGTTCTTCGATCGATGACAGACGAGTAACTAGAGCATTTTTCTCAGAAAGCTGTTTAGCACCGACTGACATACTGACTGATAACACTGTTGGCATAGCAACGGGAACAGAAGCGATCGTCAACACCAAGCAGAACTTTAATAATCTGAGTACATCTACGCCTTGATGGAGATCGATCCCCTGAAATAGTCTGACTAGAATAATGATGCCGATCAACAATAGAGCAATGACGATCAAAAAATCGCCCACCTTCAAAACCGCTTTTTGAAAGTGGCTGACATTCGCGGTTTGGGCGACTAGATTCGCAGTTTTGCCAAAAAAGGTATTAATACCTGTACCATTGACGATCGCTTCTGCATTCCCCTGTTTCATTACCGAACCCGAATAAATCTGCTGTCCTGACGATCGGGTTACTGGCAACGATTCCCCAGTCAAAGCAGCCTGATCGATCTTCACCAGATCTCCCTTTAATAAACGAGCATCGGCTGGGATCACATCGCCAATTTTCAATTGAATCACATCTCCTGGCACCAACTCCCGCGCTGGAACTGTCACCCACTTGCCATCTCGTTTGGCTTTTGCATTCAGGGCTAATTGAGCCTTGAGTGCCGCAACTGCATCCCCAGCGGTTTTTTCCTCAAAATAGCCAATCAAGCCATTCGCCAACAGAAGAACTGAAATAATGGCAAAGTCTACCCAATCTCCGACGATCGCAGAGAAAAGGATCGCAGCTTCAATCATCCAGGAAAATGGATTCCAGAAAAATGACAGAAACTTCAGCAAGGGGCTTTCTTTCTTCTCCGGTAGCTCGTTGTAACCATCTTGGGAAAGACGTGCATGAGCTTCATTCTGGCTCAAACCATCAGCAGAGGATTTGAGCGTTTTTATCAACAAATCCATTGGCATATCTGCCAAATCTGTTTGTTTGCCATTACCTTTTGTGGCAGTCGGTGTAGAACTCATGCAAAATTCCCTCCAAGAAATTACAACCCAAACAGGAAACGATCGCCATCAACATCAGAACAGTGGGAATACAGAACAGTGGGAATACCAAAAGCAGCTTTGATACTGGGCAACAAAAAAATTCCCAGGGTCGCCCCAACCTTGCTAAAAGCATCTGCCAAACCGCTTCCAGATGCCCTCACCTTCGTCGGAAATAACTGGGCTGGCAGGGTAAACCTTTTCGTATACTGCCCTTATCGGTGACAAACTCATGCACCAGGACATTCCTCTGAGTCGTAGCAGGGTGAGAACCAATCATTAACATAATAAATATGAATTGCAAATACTCTACAACTAGAAAGTGACAGACCAGTGAAAAATAGTCTTTTCCCAAAAGATTAATGAATTTTTTCCCATTAACCTGAAAGAGCCAAAGTTACTATCTTTACCAACCACAAAAATCGATTCATATCATGGTTATCTAAGAAACTGGGTAAGACTAAACTTGATCCGAAGTAAGCTAAATGTTGTTCTATAGCGCGATCGAACTGACTGACGCTCAAGCTTTCAAAGGCAAAGAAACCTCGCAGGAGTTCTAATAATCTAAAGTCTAAACAGCCATCCATTCGTCCGATGTACGATCGCATTACTGATGGTGGTTGGGTAATTTCTCCCAGCGTTACACTATCAGATTTTATGCGTCGGGTTGCTTCTCGAAACACTGACCAAAAGGCATGACTCACACCATGAGCATAGTCTAACCGAAAGCCATCACAACCTTGTTGCAACCAGATGCAGGCGTTTTGGATAAAATGCTCGCGAACTCCGGGATGATCGGAATTAACTTCTGGTTGACCGGGAACATCAAAAAAACAATCGTATTCTAATGGATGGTTGCGAAAACGAAACCAATTATATGTCGGGTGTTGTTGATCGCCCAAAGCTGTCTGAAAAGCAGCGTGTTCGCTGGAGACATGATTTACCACGTAATCTAAAATAATCCGAATCCCGCCTTTGACAGCAATCTCTACACCTACTCGCACCGCGATTAAAATCGGTTCGTTTTCTGTGGGATCGATCGGATTGAGAGTGAGGTCGTGAAATAGTCCAACTCGCGCCATTCGGGTTTGTTGCAATCACCCTTGAGAAGTGGAGAGGGGACCAAAGATAAATTCGGGAAGTTGGGAAATTTTGTCCGTCATGGCAAATTTTTAACCAGTGTAAAAGTTACAGTAAACCAATTTTTATCATTAATCAATTTATCAAATTAGGGGATTCAAATGCGGTCTAAATACTTCTTATAAATTTGCTACAAGGATTTGTTAATTGCACTAGTTTTTCACTTTTTTGGATTAACTTGAGGGGTAATAATAAAGCCGTCCTAAAAGGACGGAACTTGTATCCCATTATTTCCAGTCAAGACGATCGCTCCTCAACTAAGAAACTCCGATCTAATTGGGAACAACTTAGCTCTAACTTTCACTATTGAAACTACTCTTTTCACCAATTTGTCACCTTTTTATCCTATTTTTATAGTGGCTTCGAGTTTTGCAGTTTCAGATTTGGCGAACTAAAACGCAATATCTGAGAATATAGCAAAGTTTTAGTGAGGATAAATTTGATGCAATTCGATTTTTCGCGATTCAAAAAGCTATTTTTGCAAACAACGATCGCTAGTTCTGCGATCGCTTTTGGTGCCGTTTTAACCGTTTCATCTTTGGGGAATGCTCAAAACTTAACCCCTTTAGCTTTATCAGAAATTCGCACCGAGTTCAAAAAAGCACCATACAGTAAGATATTTACAATTGGGCCTGCATATTTAATTAAAGATCGCGATTATAAAGCTGGAGCATCTGAAGTTGGAGTATTTGATACCTGGATCAATATTCCCAATCAAAATCGGTTACAGCTAAACGTCAACTACTGTGTTAATAAGGAAGATATCGCCAACACAGGGGCTTACCTTACCGATGTAGTCTTGCTTGATGCCAACAATAAACCCATTGTTGTGATTAATCAATTCATCAAAACATCGGTTTCTCAAACGACGCAAGTAATCCCTGGACAATATATTCCAGGAGCATATTATACCGACCCGTTCTACGATCCATTTGGTTATGATTGGGGTTTTGGGGCACCTATTTATTTTCCCCCTGTTGATTGTAGTATGGGTTTTGCTCGATTTGACCTGATGCCTGTTGCCAAGCAATTAGCCAATTTACCTAACCAAACTATCAAAGCCAAATTAATCTTTAACAATGGATTAAGTTATAACTGGGCAATAGGTAGTGGAACTGTCAGCCAAATAAAATTGCTTCCTACAGTGAACAAAAATTCGTCAATTTAGAATTAAAACAAGGGAAATAAGCTGCTTTGCAGCTAAATTTAATAAGCAGCATTTCTCTTGTTTTTAATTCTCCAAAACCATCTTCCTTCGCGTCCTTCGTGTCTATGCGCTACGCGCACGCTTCGCTAACGTGGTTCCAAAAAAAATCTTTTGTACCCAACAAAGAAGATTCCTATACTTAGATCTTGCACCTGCGTTTCTAGCCCGCCTGCCTTATCAATTCGCAGGCTAATAGCTCAAGTCCATTAAAATGGACTAAAAGCCTTTGAATACTAACTATTTAGTCCTATGATAGAGGAGTTTAGCTATGAGCCTGGGACTTGAGTCCCAGGCGGATTTTGGCACTGGTGCAAGATCTCAGTATACTTTATACCTTTGGGAAACATCCGAGTTTTTCTGTTTCACCGCAAATAAAAAGAAAGAAGAGAAAATTACCTTAATTCTCTCCTCTTCCTTATATTATTTACCCTTTTTTAAACTTCGACCAACCAGAATAAACTGCTTTACTTCCTAACTCTTCTTCAATGCGAAGTAGTTGGTTATATTTAGCGAGTCTTTCTCCGCGACAAGGCGCACCAGTTTTGATTTGTCCCGAACCAGTAGCAACTGCTAAATCTGCGATAAAATCATCAGGAGTTTCGCCAGAACGGTGACTGGTCATGTTAGTATATCCGGCAGCTGTAGCTTCTTTAATGGCGTTTAAAGTTTCTGTAATCGAACCAATTTGGTTAACTTTAATTAAAACAGAATTACCTACGCCATCGGCGATCGCTTTTCGGATAATTGCCGGGTTGGTAACAAATGCGTCATCCCCTACCAATTGAATTCTACTGCCCAAACGTTTGGTTATAAGTTGCCAACCTGACCAATCTTTTTCGCCTAAACCGTCTTCAATGGAAATAATTGGATATTGGTTTACCCAACCTTCCCAAAGATCGATCATTTCTTCGGTAGTTTTCCGACTTTTATCGGACTTGTAAAACTCGTATTTGCCGTCTTCTTCTCGGTACAATTCACTAGTTGCAGGATCGAGTGCGATCGCTACATCTTCCCCAGCTTTTAATCCTACCTTTTCAATTCCTTCTAAAATTACCTCAATTGCTTCCACATTACTTTTCAAACTAGGCGCAAAACCGCCTTCATCGCCTACTCCAGTACCGTAACCTTTCTTCTTCAAAATCGATTTTAGGGCGTGATAAATTTCCGCCCCCATGCGTAAAGATTCGCTGAAAGTTGGTGCTCCCACAGGGCCGATCATAAACTCTTGAAAGTCTACGTTATTATCAGCATGGGCACCGCCATTGAGAATATTAAACATGGGCACAGGCAGTAATACTGCATCATCGCCGCCTAAGTAGCGGTAAAGTGGTAAACCTGCCGAATTTGCTGCCGCCCTTGCCACTGCCATTGATACGCCTAAAATCGAGTTGGCACCTAAGTTAGATTTGTACTCAGTGCCATCCATTTCCAGCATTTTGTTGTCTACACCCGCTTGATCGCTGGCATCTGCGCCGATGAGGGCAGGGGCGATGATTTCATTGACATTTTTCACTGCCTTGAGTACGCCTTTGCCCAGATAGCGTGGTTCTGAGTCCCTCAGTTCTAGAGCTTCCCGACTTCCGGTAGAAGCGCCAGAGGGTACTGCTGCCCGTCCTTTGCTACCATCTTCTAGCACAATATCAACTTCAACTGTTGGGTTGCCGCGAGAGTCAAGAATTTCTCTGCCATGAATGGATGCGATCGCTACCATAAAATCAACTTCCTTTGTTTATATCTAGTGGTACTATCCGCTAACGATTAAACCAGAAGAATGGATTTGCCTCTCGCTACTTTTGTATTCTTTTAATCTACGTTGCCCAGATCCCCGACTTCTTCTGCGAAGTCGGGGATCTAGATTCAGCAAAACTAAATTTTAAATTAAATTATTCTCTCCTGCCCCTGTGCCCCTGTGCCCCTGTGCCCCCTTACTCCTCTTCCTCATCTCGCTGTTTTTTCAGCTGTCTAATTGATTCTTGACAACCACCAATAACTAATCCACTTACACCACCCACTACAGTATAATTCCGGTGCATATCTCGGTAAATTCGACTGCTAAATCTAGGGCGAAAAAGTCCACCCGCAGTGAATCCGATCGTTGCCCCAATTAATGCAGTTATTAAACTAGAAAAAACTATCAGTTTAAAATTCATTTCTTTTCCTCCACTGTTTCTGAACTTTCAGAAGATGTAGAAGACGGCATTTCCTCCGTATCATCTGGTTGCATAACTGTATTATCACTTGATGAAGTAGTTGAAGGTGGATAGTAAATAGTTGGTGAATCCCCATTACCTAATACTATAGTACCTTTACCATCTGCATCGGAACTAACAGTATGAGCAGGTGTTTCTTCAGTCTCTACACTTTCTTTTTCTTCCCTTCTGCCTTCTGCCAACTGACTTCTGCCTTCTTCTTCCTTTCTGCTTTCTACTTGCTTCTTCTTCTTCCCACCAAACACAAATTCTGCCACTTGCTTAATTATCACGTACAACACTGGCACCAAGAAGAAACTCATAATAGTTGCAACTAAAAAACCGCCAAAAACTGCCACTCCCAAAGACCAACGACTTGCAGAAGAAGCACCCTTAGCTACAACTAAAGGCCAAAAACCCACCAAAGTTGAAGCAGCCGTCATCAAAATTGGGCGAAAACGTTCCTTCGCTGCATTCGCCGCTGCTTGGGGAATAGTCATCCCAAAACTTTCTCGCGATTGGTTAGCAAATTCTACGATCAAAATGGCGTTTTTCGCCGCTAAACCTATCAACATTACTAAGGCAATTTGGCAATAAAGATCGTTTACTAACTCTCTGGGGTCAAGGGAAATAAATAGCATTGCCCCCAAAACTGCCATCGGTACAGTCAGCAAAATAATCAAAGGATCGATGTAATTTTCGTATTGTGCCGCTAATACTAAAAACACAATAACTAGACCCAAAGCCATAATTAAAGCACTTTGACCACCTGATTGCACTTCCTCACGGGTGAGTCCAGACCATTCGTAACCTAAATTAGGAATTCCTGCTGATTTAAACACTTGATCCATCGCCTGAATTGCTTGTCCAGAAGATTTACCGGGGGCGGGATTTCCTTGGATTTTAATACTCCGAAATAAGTTAAAGTGGGAAATTACTGATGGGCCAACAATTTGTTTGATTGTGGCTACTTCTTTGAGTTGAATTAGTTTATCGTTGCGCGATCGCAAATATATCTGCCCTAAATCTTCCGGCGCATTACGAAACTGTTCATCTGCTTGCACATACACCCGGTAACTACGTGGCCCAAAGTTAAAATCATTCACATAACGACCACCAATATAAGCACTCAAAGTCGTCATCGCTTGAGCAAAATCGATATTTTGACTTGATAATTTATCCCGGTCAATATCAATCTCAATCTGCGGAGTATTAGCAGTAAATTGCGTGAAAACTCTACTTAAATCCGGGTTTTGATTTGCCTTAGCAATAATCTGATTAGCATTACCAAGGAATTGGTCAAAAGTCAATTTTCCACCCGATTTATCTTGTAACTGAAATTCAAAACCACCCGTAGAACCAAATCCCGGTACTGAGGGTAAGTTAAATGCTTGCACAATTGCTTGTTGATTTTGGGCAAACTGTCGATTTAGTCTCGCCAAAATTGCCTTCACACTTTGATTTTTCTCTGTGCGTTCTGCCCAATTTTTTAACCTTACGAAAAATGTGCCTTTATTTGGGCCACTCCCATCTAAACCAAAACCACTTACAATTAGTGAACCTTGAATTTCAGGCAGTTTTTTAAATTCTTGATAAACTGAATCTGCGACTCGGTTGGTGTAATTTAAAGCCACTCCTTCCGGCGCTTGAATCATCCCCAAAAACAAACCTTGGTCTTCTTCAGGAATAAAACCTGTTGGTACTGACATATAAATCAAACCTGTCGCTACCAACAAAGCAATAAATATTCCAAAAACAACTATTTTCAACTTAA
This sequence comes from Floridaenema aerugineum BLCC-F46, assembly GCF_041929345.1. Taxonomy (NCBI): domain Bacteria; kingdom Bacillati; phylum Cyanobacteriota; class Cyanophyceae; order Aerosakkonematales; family Aerosakkonemataceae; genus Floridanema; species Floridanema aerugineum. The sequence continues at coordinate 150,701 of NZ_JBHFNQ010000090.1, read as the reverse complement.
TCAAAAGATTAATAACTTTGGTATAACCCGCATTAATCAAATTAAAAACGCGGTTAAATAGCCGGAAGAACCAAGCTAATGGCCCTTTACCTTCTCCCTGTTTATGCCGCAACAATATTGCCGCCATACTCGGAGAAAAACTCAAAGCATTAAACGTAGAAACCACAATGGAAAAGATAATAATTAAGGCAAATTGTTTGTACATAATCCCTGTCGCACCAGGGAAAAATGTCACTGGTAAAAACACAGCTATCAACACTAAAGAAGTGGAAACAACCGCACCCGCCAACTCATTCATTGACTCTAAAGCAGCTTGACGAGCACTCATTCCCTGTTCCATTTTACCAGCGACCGCTTCCACCACCACAATTCCATCATCAACCACCAAACCTGTTGCCAAAATCAAAGCAAACATAGTTAGGGTGTTCAGCGAAAAACCAAAGGCTAAAGCAAACCCCATTGTGCCTAGTAAAGACACGGGAATTGCCACTGCGGGAATAATCGTAGTCCGCCAATCTTGTAAGAAAATGAAAATGATTAAAATTACTAAAAGAATCGCTTCAATCAGAGTTTTAAACACTTCTTCTAAAGAAGTTTCAATAAACTCGGTGATATCATAAACCAAAGAACTTTTTAACCCAGGCGGAAAATCTTTTTCTAAGTCTGCCATTGTTTCTTTGATTTTTGCCGCCACATCAACCGCGTTACTTCCGGGTAATTGATATATTGAAATACCTACCCCTGGTTGACCGTTCACTAAAGCTTGAAAATCGTAATTTTCTGCCCCTAATTCTGTCCGACCGACATCTTTTAGTTTGATTAAAGTGCCATCTGGTTGCACTTTAATCACTAAGTTGGCAAATTCGGTTTCATCTTTTAATCTTCCCTGCACTCTTACCGGAAAAGTGTATGCTTGATCGGTAGGAGCAGGTTGGCTGCCAATTGTCCCTGCACCAATTTGCACATTTTGCGATTGTAAAGCGGAAATTACATCAGCTGCGGTTAATCCTCTGGCTGCCATTGCATTAGGATTAAGCCAAACTCTCATGGCATATTGGCGTTGACCGAGAATCGATAAATCTCCCACTCCCGGCACTCTTTTTAGAGTATCTGTAACGTACAAATCTAAATAATTGCTGATAAAAGTAGCGTCATATTTGTTGTTTTCGGCATTGAAACCATAAACTAACAAAATACTAGTTGAAGCTGTTTTTACTACTACCCCAGTTTGTTTTACTGTGTCTGGTAATTGAGGTTGAGCGAGGGCAACTTTGTTTTGAACGTTTACTTGGTCGATGTTTTTATCTGTGTCGATGCCAAAGAATGCTTGAATCGAACTTGCGCCAGCGTTGGTACTTTGGGAAGTAATGAATTCTAAACCTTCTACACCGTTAATTTGTCTTTCTATGGTTGTAGTAACTGTGTTTTCTACTGTTTGAGCATCAGCACCACTGTAGGTACTGCTTACTTGTACTTGAATCGGCGCAATATCAGGTAAGTTGTTGATGGGTAACAGGGGAATACAAATAGTACCAATCAGCACAATTAGGATTGTACAAACTGTGGTCAGGACTGGTCGTTTGATAAAGTTATCTGAAATTGAGAATATAGCCATCTGTTTAAAAAGTTTTGAGTTTTAAGTTTTGAGTTTTGAGTTGAAAAAGTTTTTTAGATAAAACTCAACATTCAAATTTCAGAACTGGGTTAGCGGTTAAGGTTCGGGAGTAATTAGAGTACCATTTTTTAATTTGAGAATATTGCTAACAGCGATACTTTCACCTGCTTTTAAGCCTTCTTTGACTTGATAATTACTTCCTTGAACTGAGCCTAATTGCACGGGTTTTTGCTCGACGATCGTTTGTGGTTGCCCTTGCTGATTTTTGCTTTGCTGCGCCACAAACGCAAAAGGCTGATTGCCTATTCTGGTGACAGAAGTTGTAGGAATTAAGATTCCTGTGGTTTGATTCCAAACAATTCTGGCTGTAACTGTTAGTTGATCTCGGAGATAATCTTTGATGTTGGGAAATCGTGCTTTGACTAAGATTGTTTGGGTGCTTTGATCGATTTGCGGCGAGATAAAGTTAATGCTTCCTGTGACTGCGGGTTGGTTATTTTGTGGGTTAATAATTTGGACTGGCAAACCGATTTTTAGTTGCGGGGTGCGTTTGACGGAAACGGGAATTTGTAGGTCAAAAGCATTGTTTTGAATAATAGTTGTAAGCGTCTGTCCGGTATTAACGTAATCTCCTACTTTTACCGGAATATTTCCCACTACGCCATTAATGGGGGCGACGACTTTGTTATAGTCTAAGGTTGTTGTGGCAGATTTGACATTTGCTTGGGCTTGGGATACGCCTGCTTGGGCTTGGGATACGGCGGCTTGGGCGGCTTTGATGTTGGCTTGGACTTGGGATACGGCGGCTTGGGCGGCTTTGATGTTGGCTTGGGCTTGAGATACGCCTGCTTGGGCAGATGTGACGGAGGCTTGGGCGCTGGCTAAGGATTTTTGGGCGGCTGCTAGTTGTTGGTTGGCAACGTTGACGGCAGCTTTGGCATTATTTAATTGGGCTGCTTTTTGGTCTAAGTCTTGTTTGGGTAATGCGCCTTGATTGACTAGACTTCTAGAGCGATCGTAATTCACTTGCGCTAGTTGCAACTGACCTTTTTTGGCTTGAATATCCGCAAGGGCTGCTTGCACTTGGGCTTCCTGACGGGCTACATCTGCAAGGGCTGCGGCAACTCTGGCTTGAGCGTTGGCTAAGTTGCTTTGTTGTGCTTGCACTTGGGCTTGGGCGTTGGCTAAGTTGCTTTGTTGTCCTTGGACTTGGGCTTGGGCACCTTGCACATCGGCTTGACTTTTTTCGGGACTCAACAGCATTATTGGCGCATTAGTATTAACGCTCTGTCCTTGGGTGACATATATCTGTTGAATCCGACCGTTTGTTTGCGGTGCTAATGTGACTCTTTGCGCTGCTTGCAATTGTCCTTGGTATTGGTCTATGTCTTCAACCTTGGTAGGCTCAATTTTGAGCAATTTTACGGGAATCGCTGGTGGTGGTGCTTCTGCTGAGGCGGTGGGTTGTTTCTTTTGACTACAAGCTGTACTTGTTAGGGAAACTATTAAGACTGTGCCTATTAGTTGAATCGGGAATGATATGTTAGCTTTTTTCCTATTGGTAGTTGCAATATGAAGTTTTGTCATGATTATTTTTGATTAAATTTGTAACTTAGCCCAATTAACAGCATTGAATTATACAAGTAATTTGGGCTGGATACGTAATTTTAAAGAATTTCTCAAGTTTGTGGTTTTAAGATGAGGTACGTAGTTGCGCTGTCTTCGCTGGCATAAGAGCGAAGACAGCGCAACTACGTACCCATTAACTAGTAAAAATAAGAATGAGATAAGACTTTTCTAAGAGTTTATTTGGAAGATTGTGGAAAAACCTTCAAACCCTCTCCCCTACTGCCTCAACAAGCAATTCAAATGATTAACAGTTTGAGGTTTGGATGTTAAGCTTTGGGAGCCAAAACTGTTAATCCACCAGGGATACATTCAACTTCAATGGGTGTTGTACCAATAATTTCCCCATCTACTACTACTTTTTGGGGTGGATTTGTGCTTAATTTCAGGTACTTAACTTGTCCATGAAAGACATTTTTGTGTTCAAATTCGGTTTTGGTAATTGCTGCGCCAAACATTCTTAACATGGCGGAAACTGCTTCTAGTTTGTTTTCAGGTGTGGCAATGGTGAGATCTAGTAATCCATCATCAAAAATTACTTGTCCTGCACCTTGAGCTAATACGGAAGTTGGCGGTGCGGCATTAGCAATTGTAATTGCTGTTGCTTGAAAATTATATTTTTTTCCTTCTTCTGTTTCGATTTCTGTATCAAACAAAACTGATTGATCGAGTAATTGCCAACCTGCCATGATATATGCCATTGCACCCCAACGATCTTTTAATTCTCGACTGGCTTTTTCTACTGTTGCGGCTTCGTAACCGATGCCTGCTAATAATATCATTGGTAAGTTGTTACATCTAGCTGCGTCTACTGTGCGAGTGTGGTTGGCTAAGATTATTTGACAGGCGTTTCTAATGGGTAATAATCTGGGAATTCCTAAAGAAACGGCAAAGGCATTGGCGGTTCCTCTGGGAATAATTCCTAATGGAATGCCGCTACCAATTAAGGCTCCGGCAACAGCGGAAACTGTGCCATCTCCACCAGAAGCAATTATTATATCTGCTTTGGTGGCGATCGCTTCTTCCGCCAAAGTAGCCGGATCGACTTCTGGTTCGGTAAAGTGAATTTGTAAATGTAAATGTGGTTCTAATAATTCCCGAATTAATGCTAACTCTTGTTCGGCGTTACCTTGCCCGGAAACGGGATTATAGATTAAATGAGCGACTAAGGTTTTGGCTAGGGATGATGCGATCGCTTCTGCTGTTGCTAAATTAGTCGCTATGGCAACATTATGCACCTGACAAATTTGTAAGATTGTCTGCACATTTGGTTCATAAGGTTGGACATAAAAAGACTCAACTAAAAAGATTACCGCAATAATATTACCTGTTACCACTTCGGCGGCAATTTGTACATCTCCGCCCATACTACCAGCAGCAACTTTTTCTATATTCAACCCCGTTTCTGAGGCAATCCTTTCTCCAGTATTAGCTGTGGCAATTAATCTATAACGCCCTAACAAAGGTGCGTGTTTTCTCGCAAAGTTAACGATATCGTCTTTCTTAGCATCGTGAGCAATTAAGGCAATTGTTGCAGGCATAATTCTTTTCAGTTTAGGTGAGAGAGATCCCCGAGAGAGATCCCCGACTTATTGAAGAAGTCGGGGATCTAGTCGTATATTAATCCAAAATTTGCTCTTAATTTAGGTTAGGAAGCAGTAGCGGGAGTCGCGGAAGTACCACTCAAAGCATCTTGCAATTTCTTTTCCGCATCAGGAGACAGAGAAGTTCGCAATACTGTGGCATGATATTTTGCTAGTTCTGGTAATACCTTTTCTGGTGTGGCTTTTCTGACTAAAACAAACAGCGCTGAGGTGCCAGGTTGCATCGACTGTGCCAATTGTTTCATAAATTGGTCATTAACACCAATGTCCGATAAAGCACCACCAATCGCACCGGAAGCAGCACCCACTGCGGCACCCAAAATAGGCATTAAGAAAAGAGTACCAATCAACAATCCCCAAAAGCTACCACTAATTGCCCCGGTAGCAGTTAAGTCTACTGCTTGTTTTAGCTTAACTTTGCCTTCTTTGTTTTTAACTACTACTGCGGCATCTTCTAAGTCAACTAAATGCTCTACTTGCATTTTAGCTAGGTCAAGACGAGCTTCTTCAGCTTTATATTCGTTATCAAAACCAAGTACAATTAATTCACTCATGATGTTTAAAAGACTCCTTGAGATTTGTTCTGGACAAAATCCGATTTTAGTTAGTAAGCCACCTAAAAAACATCTTTCATTTTGAGTAAATTTGGCTGTGTATTTGTCAAGACAAGGGGAGAAAAATCTAGTTTTTGTTCTCGGCTTAATTTTAGCCGCTATTTTTATTAAATTGAATGTAAACTTAATAACTCTGCGTTTCTCATATTGTGCAATAGTAATATAATCCCTTGTATTGTTATACTCTATGTTCCTAATCACAACATCCACCAAAAGAAAGAAAAAGTCCCAGTCCACTAAGCCAGTTGCCCTTTCATCAGTACGCCAGAAAAATTTATTAAAAATTTTCTCTGTCTGTTGTTGTTTAACTTTAGGTATGGTATTTCCAGCCTTAAAACCGAAACCAGTTTTAGGTGCCGAAACAATTTTTATATCTTATGGGCCTTTAGATTTTTCCTTGCCAGTAAGTTCTTTAGAAAAATTTGCTAAGACTGGGGAGGTCGATCGAGATTTAAGTTTTTATGCTAGGTTTCTCGGAGAAAATGGTTTAGTCAATTTTCGGGAATTCTTACAAAGACGTTTAGATATTAGTCCTGTAGTAGTATCCCAATTAACCTATACACCAATTGGCGAACAACTACTGCAAAGATTAGGAACTGTGATTCGCACAGAAGGAAGATTAGATGGTTTTTATGCACTGAGGGCAGCTTTAATATTAGCAGCTGCTGACCCAGAAGGAATGACGATGATTAATATTATGCGAAAGTTTCCTACGTCAGGAATTCGGATGGATGCTAATCAATTATTACAATTACAAAGACAATTTACTATACTTGTTAATTACCAAAGAGCAGCTGTAAACGCAGTTACCCAAGCAACGGAACAAGAAGCAAGAGAATCAAGTACTAAAGTTCCATTACCTAAAAATTTACAGCTACGAGGAAATATTCGCTTTTCCCAACGTACATTACAATTAACTCGAAATACTCAATCTTTAGGAAGAAATAATTCTCCCCATAGTTTTCGGGTGGAATTATACATCCCAGAAGGGTTATCTCAACCTGCGCCAGTGGTGGTAATTTCTCATGGTTTAGGGTCCGATCCAAAAGCGTTTGCTTATTTGGGAGAACATTTAGCTTCTCATGGTTTTGTGGCGGTGTTACCGCAACATATTGGTAGTGATGCGGTAAGGAGACAAGCTTTACTTTTAGGAATAGCTAGAAGCAGTATCGATCGCATGGAATTTGTCAATCGACCATTAGATGTTAAGTATACTCTCGATGAATTAGAACGATTATCGCGATCGGAATTAGCCGGAAAAATGAATCTACAACAAGTTGCGGTAATTGGACATTCTTTTGGTGGTTATACTGCTTTAGCATTGGCAGGAGCAAAATTCAATCAAGCACGGATAGCGCAAGAATGTAACAACCAACAAATCAGCCTCAATGCTTCTTACTTTTTACAATGTTTAGCGGTAGATTTGCCTCCGGTGACTGAGAATTTAAGCGATCCGAGAATTAAAGCTGCGATCGCACTTAATCCTTTAACGAGTATAGTTTTTGGCCCTGAAGGTATGGGTGAGATCAAAATTCCTACTATGATTTTGGGTGGAAGTGCTGATATTATTGCTTCGGTAGTTGAAGAACAAATTCAACCTTTTATTTGGATGAATAATCCCGATAAATATCTATCAGTAATTATTAAGAGCGGTCACGCAGCTGCCGATCAATTTGATGGTACAGATCAAGAACCACAACCTAATAGTTTGGGATTTTTATTGTCTGGCAGAGATCCTAAGTTAGCACGAGATTATATTAAAGGCTTAAGCTTAGTCTTTATGCAAGCTTATCTCAATGGTCGCTCAGAATATAAAGGTTTTCTTAATGCGGCTTATGCTCAATCTGTTAGCCGGGAACCGCTTAAACTAGATCTAATTCGTTCTTTAACTCCCGAACAATTAGAACAAGCTTTTGGGAGAAAAGCACCAATACCGATCGTACCTGAACCTATAAGTTCTGATAACCCCAGGTGATAATTTTTCACTTTCGTTAATTTAGGAGGAAAAAATGGAGATCGATCGCCCTAATGCTCAAGAAGCAACTGCACAAGAGTTACAACAACTAGAAAGGCTCAAAAATATCATTGAAAGAGCAATGGCAGATGGCAAAATTACTTCTGATGAGTATCAAAAAATTAAATCAGAAATTTATGATCATGGAAAAACTTCTGCCGATCAATTTTATCGGGAAATTGAACTGTACAGAAGTTTGGTTCAAGAAAAGCTAGAAAAAGGAGAGTTAGAGTACGAAGCGCCGGGAATGTAGTTTAATAGTAGTCTAGTAGTCTAGTAGGGTGCGTTAATAACGCACCTTACATATAATCAGTGAATTATGATTCTATCTGCATTCGATCAATTCTGGGAATTAATTTGGGGAGCGATCGCACTAAAACCAGAGGCATTTCAACAGATAATTACTCTAAATGATGGAGTATTATTAGCGTTGTTAATTGTGTTGTTAGCTGGGTTATCGAGGGCGATCGGTCAAGGGATTGTTTTATTTCTCAATCGAGTTAAGCCATTAAATCTCACCCAGAACTATTAGAATGGTTGCAAGATGATCCCGGAGAACCGGAACAATTAGAGCAATTATTAAAACTAGGTAAATCCATCAGAGGGAAACTTTTGCCTTTTGGTAGCGCCCGTGCTGATTGGGAAAATAATCAAAGTAATTTGGGAATTAGTCCCGAAGAAGATTTATTTGAAAGATTATTGACAGGGTTACTAAGTTGGCGCACACTTTTACCGCGCCTTACTAGTGAAACAGTAACAAGAATATTTCTGAAACAGGGAGCAACTATTTGGGTACTACGCGCCAATCAAATAGGTGCAGAACCTAACATTGAGCCTATTGCACCCACACCTATTGGTTGGTAAAATCAAAACCTAAAAAACCCGGTTTCTTGGTACAATCGTTGGTTTAAATGAGCTAACTTAACCCAGAAACCGGGTTTTTGACCCACGCTGCGTAAGTTCTGGTTTGGTTAATTATTTTGGCTCTTTGTAGAATTATTCAGCGAAACAAGTTAAAATCTTTCTGGCTTATTTTGGGATAGATTAATCACAAATGTTGAAATTACTGGAATCAAATTCTCCTCCCCCAAGTGTACGGCGCATTGCTACAGAAATGCGTGTAATTGGCTGGACTGGTTTTTGGTTACAATTGTTTTTTGGGTTTATTCCCGTTGCTTTGGCAGTATTTTTTCTGTTTATTCCCAGAAATCCTAATAGATTGGGTAGTTCTGGAACTGTAGCATTCTTTTTTGGTTATGCCTCGCTAATTGCCCTAATTTTCACTATTTATTGGTGTTTTCGTTATACCAAAATTGGGCAAAAATTAACAAATCCTGATTTACGTCCCTCTAGAGTAGAAGTAATTCGCAGTTTATCAATTGGGCTACTTGTGAATATAGCGGGAATGATTTTTGCGGTAATAGTGGCAATGTCCCAAGTAAATAATTTGTTGGTTAAGCTACTATCTTTACCTCAAGGATCGTCTACCATATTTAGTCCCACTCAGGGTACAGCTGTGATGGCAAGAGTTCCAATAACGCCATTACAAATGATGGGATTGCAAGCAGTAATTAGCGCGATCGCAGCTGAAATAATTGGCTTAATTGTCGCCCTTTGGCTACTACATCGAGTTAACCAACGCCCACCAATAGAAGTTAAGGAAAACTACTACGATGAATAAACCACCTAACAATAGTATTTGGCAACAACTAAATAACTCATCGCAAGTTCGGGCTTTACTAATGTTTTTGTTGCTGTTTATTTGTGGTTGGGCATTTATCCAGTTAATCACTTACTTTAGTACGTTGATTTTTGTGTTTACTACAGCGTCAATTGCCGCAGCTTTACTTAACTATCCAGTCAACTGGCTGTCTCGATTAATTCCCAGAAAATTAGCGGTTGCAGTAGTTTTTCTCACTAGTTTATTACTAGGAATAACTTTTGTCGTTACTCTCGGTTTAGAAATTTTAAATCAGGGACAAGGATTAGTCGCAAGACTCAAAGAATTTATTGAAACTGCTGAACCAACTATCCCACCATTAAGAAATTTGAGATTAGAGGAAAATTTTGATAGAATTTTGCAAACCCTCCAGTCAGGCTTAGTTACTGGCTTAGGTTTTTTACAATCTTTATTTTCCAATTTTCTAATGTTTATCATTATTGCTGTCATCTGTTTATATATGTTATTGGATGGCAGCCGAATCTGGCACTCAGTTTTAAAATTAGTGCCTTTGGATGTACGATCGCGCTTTGCCTACAAAACCCAAAAAAGTTTTTTAGGCTTCTTTCGCGCCCAACTAACCTTAATGGCATTCCTCACCATTGCCAGTTTAATAGTCTTCAACATTTTGGGAACTAGATATTCCTTGATTTTGTCCCTAGTTGTAGGAATTATGGACGCAATACCCGGAATCGGCGCAACATTGGGAGTGTTAATAGTCACAACATTAGTATTATCTTCCCAAGGCTTTTGGATGGCTGTAAAAGTTTTAGTAGCTTGTATAGTATTACAACAAATTCAAGACAACTTTATCTCTCCTAAAGTCATGAAAGATTCCCTGGATTTACATCCAGTATTATTATTCTTTGCCATATTTGTCGGCGAAAGAGTCGCCGGAGTCTTAGGTATTTTTCTCTCAATCCCGATCGCTGCTATGATTGCAACTTGGACTGATGAAAAAGATTTTACTGAAGAAAAATTAGAACCAAAACTAGAAAAAGACTAAGAAACTTCCGCAAAGACCGCTCAGCAGATAGCGAATAAGCTCTAGCGTATAGTATTCTTGCGATCGCTTTACCTCCTCGAGTCAAAAAAAAATACCCGCCCAGATGCAGAGCGGGAAGCGGAGGAACGATTGCATGACCTTGTTACTTTATATATATGTCTGAGTCATAGTCACTTATGCAGTATTGAATTAAAAACTATCGAAATGCGTTGGCGTAGCCTGCTCTCTTGCATATCGCCCTAAGTTGTATTACCCAATTCAGGGCGGTTTAATTTTGTATTTTTTGTAGTACAACAATGCCTGTTAGCCTAAAACCCTTGATATCAGTGCTTTTCAGCCATATAGTAAAAAAAGAAAAAAATTTTTCCCAAAACCCTTGACACTTTTGTAGTATGTTTTGTAGTATAAAAAGGTAGCGCGAAAGGGAAAGCGCCAAAAACTTAGCCCCAAGTGCGATCGAACCTTGAAAACTGAATAATTCGCCCATTTAAATTGTTAAGCAAAGAAGTTGACACAGGTACAAAATACCTTATTGCAACGAGTGTAGTTAGCTTTCTTTCTGAACCAGCGATTTAATTTAAAGTTTAAATATTCGTTGATTCATCAAAGATAGTCTGATGCCGAAGGATTTAAGCTCAGTCAAGCTAAAGGTAATCCAACTAAGAGTGAACAAACACTTATCACTCAGGGAGATTCACCAGCAAACAGGAGTGCCGAAAGGAACGCTGAGTAACTGGTTGAAACCCTATCCTCTCCCAGAGGAGATCAGGAAAGCCAAACAAGCTATTGCTTATGAAAAGCTGCAAAACTACGTTAAAACTGTTCGCAAGCGTCAGAGGCCAATAGAGTCTAAATTCCATCAGGCATTGGGCGATCGAGAGCTAACCGCAGATCGGAGAACTGCTATCTCTGAAGCTGCTGTTCTATTTCGCCTAACCTTGTACGGTTTCAAGGTGTATCGATCGCAATTCGACAGTAGAACAGCAGATTGGCTCGGTCATTTGAGGAAATTAAGGGTAAAACCTCTCATGTTCCTCAAGAACAAGACGAAGAAAGGTGGGATAAATTGCTCGATTAATGAGGCTGTAGCTCAGTTGGGAGAGCGTCGCTCTGTCACAGCGAAGGTCGCGGGATCGAGACCCGTCAGCCTCGTTCAAATAGTCCCGTAGGCGAATTGGTTCAAGCCGTCACCCCCTCAAGGTGAAGATTGCGAGTTCAACTCTCGTCGGGACTACCAAATAGACATCTCCAATAACTCTTGTAGGGTAGGCATCCTGCCTGCCTTTGAGATTCTTTATTAGAGATGTCTAATGGTCAGATAGCCAAGTGGTTGAAGGCATCAGACTGCAAATCTGATTTTCGTCGTGGGTTCAAATCCCACTCTGACCTCTTGGTGACATCGCAGCGTAGCTTAACCAGCAAAGCCCCAAGCTCATAACTTGGTTGATACGGGTGCAAATCCCGTCGCTGTTACCATAAGCAGGGATGGTGTAATTGGCAACATCACAGTCTCCAAAACTGTTGTTCTAGGTTCAAGTCCTAGTCTCTGCGTTCTACTGCGTGACCTCACAAAGAAAGCTTACATACTGGTCATCTGATGAAAATCAGAGTTGGTTCAAATCCGACAACCTCCGCCAAAAATGGAGGTTGAAAAACTGTAGCTTTTTAAACTTGCACGGAGTAGAAATTTCCCTAGTGCTGTACGCAAATGGCTTAAGCGGCTTGACTTTCAATCAGGTGATTTGCGGGTTCAAATCCCGTCAGCACTACCAAAAAACCTGGGTTGGCTCTCCTAATTGGTAGGGTAGCTGTCTGTAAAACAGTAGCTTAAAGCATTGCAGGTTCGATTCCTGCCCAGCCCATTGCGGGATAGAGTAGTGGTCACTCACGAGTCTCATAAGCTCGTTTACGAAGGTTCGATTCCTTCTCCCGCGTCCAATCATGGAGAGGTGGCCGAGAGGCTTAAGGCACTTTCCTGCTAAGAAAGAGCGGTGTAACAGCCGCCGAGGGTTCAAATCCCTCCTTCTCCGCCTTGAGAGCGTGGTGTAAGTGGATAACATCTCAGCCTACGAAACTGAAGAAGAAGGTTCAAATCCCTCCGTTCTCGTTTCCCCCGGTAGCTCAGTTGGTCAGAGCACTTGACTGAAAATCAAGGGGTCGTCAGTTCAATACTGACCTGGGGGACTAGCATTGCTTTGTAGCTTAGTGATAGTAGCTTAATATATTACTATCTAAATAATTGTGAAAGGTGCTACTATGCCGCAATGTGAAAAATGTAAAACAAAGTTTCCAAATGCAATTAGATTAAACGGGAAAAAACGAAATCTACAGAACAGAAAATATTGTCTTAATTGTTCACCATTTGGAAAGCACAACACACAAAATTTACTCGAAGAGAGAAGTTCCTTACGAGTATGTAGTATATGTCTTAAAAGTTATGAAGGAGGAAAAGGTAAATACGCTCAAATATGTCCTTCATGCCGAGTGACACAAAGCCGTCAAAAAACAAAGAGGCGTGCAGTTGCATTAATGGGTGGGAAATGTGTAATTTGCGGTTATGACAGATGTATCGCAGCCTTAACTTTTCACCATATTAACCCTACTGAAAAAGAGTTAGAGTTTGGTTCATACTCCATTGCTTGGAGTCGAGTTGAAGAAGAATTGAAAAAATGTATTTTAGTTTGTAACAGGTGTCATGTAGAAATACATACAGGTTTAATCTCTATTCCTCAGTAGCTCAGTGGCAGAGCAGTCGGTTGTTAACCGAAAGTGCGCGGGTTCAAATCCTGCCTGAGGAGTTGTTTGGTTGCTTGACGTTCATAAGTTCAATCCCTACTAGGAACGTCATTTATTTATTGCCGGGTAGACGAATCGGAAAAGTCACCTATCTCTGAAATAGGAGTTTTTTGCAGGTTCAAGCCCTGCCCCGGCAGCCTTTATCAAACATTGAGGAGTCGCCTAATCGGTATGGCACCGTTCTTTGACAGCGGAATAATGCAGGTTCGAGTCCTGCCTCCTCAGTTGTATTTTCCAAAACTTAATTGCTTGGAAAATAATCAATTTTTGCTCCTGTAGCCCAATCGGAAGAGGCAGCAAGCTTAAACCTTGCGCGTTGCTGGTTCAAATCCAGTCAGGAGTATTACGGGGTGTAGCGCAGCTTGGTAGCGCGTCTGCTTTGGGAGCAGAATGTCGTAGGTTCAAATCCTGCCACCCCGATATGCCCCTGTGACGTAATTGGAAACCGTCGCAAGCTCAAACCTTGCGTTTTGCAGGTTCAAGTCCTGTCAGGGGTACTTGGCTAATAGCCTATTTATGCTCCCGTGACGGAATAGGGATACGTGCTGGTTCGAGAAGCCAGATTTTACAGGTTCAAGTCCTGTCGGGAGTACCAAACTTGGGTCGTTGGCAGAGCGGATATGCAGCTGCCTTTTAAGCAGTGTGATCCAGGTTCGACCCCTGGGCGACCCACTAATTATGGGTGTTTGGCAGAACGGTTATGCACCTGACTCTTAATCAGGCTGTGACACAGGTTCGACTCCTGTAGCACCCATAAATTTGTCATAATTAAGAAGGAAAAAGCAAAAATGTCTGAAAATCGATCGCAATTCCCAATCCCACCAAAGGATGAATTCCAAAGTTTTGCCCAAAGAAACATTACCCTGTGAACTCTGCGAACGAGCGATGGATAAATTAACCGTCCATCACTTAATTCCCCGACAAAGCACTAAACGCAAGAAGTTAGATCCAGGCCCAACAATTGATATTTGTTCGGCTTGCCATCGCCAGATTCATGTATTGTTTGATAACAAGTATTTGGCTCAAGAATTAAACAGCAAAGAAAAGCTGAAAAGCGATCGCCAAATGCAGAAATTCCTCGCTTGGGTGCGGAAACAAGACCCTGGTAAACGGGTAAAGGTCGATCGCTAAACTTACAAAATATGGCAGGCAAGATGCCTGCCCCACAAGAGTTTTTCAATCAATTTATGCCCTTGTAGCCCAACCGGAAAGAGGCGCTTCGCTTAGAACGAAGAGGTTGCTGGTTCGACTCCAGTCAGGGGCATTTGGTGACATCGCAGGGATGGAGCAACGGCGGCTCATCAGGCTCATAACCTGAATATCAGATAGGTTCAATTCCTACCCCTGCCACCAAAATATGCAGGTGTGGTGTCAATGGCAAGCATAGGAGCATCGTATGCTTCTGATGCGAGTACACGACTCTCGCCGCCTGCTTTAGAGTAAGTAGCGAGATCGTGTCGCGGTTCAGATAAAGCTTGAATTTCCTCCCTCCCAAATTTGAAGTTGTCTGTCAGCAGCAACTATGCAATTGAGAAATTTGGGTGGATACAGGAAGTTATCATAAGCTAATGCCATCTGTCTAGCAGCTTCATGATAGGGAACTCGCCCTATTCCTGTACCTAATCCCGGACAGGCAACGCTACTAATTTTTCGATCGGCATATTGGTTGTGCCGTCGAACAGCGAGAAGCATTGCCCACATTGCTACGTATGGAATGTCTGTACCAGCAATAGACATTGGCACTCGCATGGTGGGTGTGTGAGCCAGGAAAGAATGCTTTGGATGACCAGTTTCCACGATGAACGATGTTCCAACAGGCTGTTCACCCAGAAATTCATCAAGGATATGCTGCTGAACTTTTGTCATCAGGGAGCGACCAAAGAACCTAACGATCGCTGCATCCATGCCACCATCCATCATTCCAAATGAATTAGCAGGGCTAACTAAACAGTCAAATTCTGGCAACCACTCGAAATAGTTATTGACTATTTCAACGTTGGGTAAATAGCTGAAATGCTGTTGGAAAGCTGTAAATAATTGTGAACTAGGAGCTACAAGTATTAGCTTCAAATTGTGAACTTACCTCCGCTTAGAACGTTATTTTAGTTGCAAACTAAAGCGAGTGTCAACTTGCCTGAAACTGAGTGATGATTGGTAATTTTTAGGGATGAGTTGTAATGCAGGTGTGGTGTCAATGGCAACACAGCAGTCTTGTAAACTGCTTATGCGAGTTCAAATCTCGCCTCCTGCTTGTTAATAAAAAAGGTCGATTTTTAAACTTTAAGGAGTAGAAAAGTATGGTAATGATGACGGTTACGGATGCTTTGGCAGAGCTAACATTATTAGAAAAACGCATTGATTCTGCGAGATTAGGTTTAGATAATAATGCTTTAATTACAGTTTTGGAAGTTGGCAAAGTTCCAACAGGTTTTCGCTCTAGAGATGAGTATCAGGTAAAGGCTCGATCGAGTTTACAAAGAGTTGACGATTTGATTGCTCGTAGACGTACTATTAAAAGAGCGATCGTACTTTCTAATGCTTCCACAACCGTCACCATTGCAGGTCAAGAAATGACTGTTGCAGAAGCGATCGAAATGAAAAGTTTCATCGCTTACTACGAGTCAGTTATGAGTGTAATGCAAGCGGCTTTCATTCGTGCTCGCAAAGATTACGATCAAGCACAAGCTAAAGTTAAAGAACGTCTTGATAAACTAGCAATGGAAGTTTTGGGTAAGAATGCTGCTTCTGAGAAGTATCAATCTTTGGCTGATAGCTTCCTAGCAAGAGAAGGCGTTGAACTTTTAGATCCGACAAATTTAGCCGCAGAAATTGAGAGACGACAATCGTTTATTGAGGACTTTAAATCAACTTGCGATCGCGTACTTTCAATTAGCAACGCTCGGACAACGATCGAAATTCCAGATTAATAGCAATTCGATCCCCCCTAACCCCCCTTAATAAGGGGGGAACCGGATTTAAACTCCTCCTTCTTGTTAAGGGAAACCGGATTTAAACTCCTCCTTCTTGTTAAGGGAAACCGGATTTAAACTCCTCCTTCTTGTTAAGGGAAACCGGATTTAAAGTCCCCCTTCTTGTTAAGGGGAACCGGATTTAAAGTCCCCCTTGTTAAGGGGGATTTAGGGGGATCAAAAACGTATAAACTCATAACTAGTAACTTGAGTTAATATAATTGCTGGTTACTTGAAAATCTCTAAATTTATGGTTTTGAGATGGATCTACATTGGCAGGTAGAAAACCATCTCCTACTTTAGTCAAAGGTTAAAGCTCAAAGCTTAACGCTCAAAGTTCAAACCTTAAACCTTAGTCAATCAAAACTCAAACCATAAAGGTTAAAGTTCGATAAAATCCAGGGTATTGGTTGTAGGTTCCATAAAACCTTGAGGTTTCCACCTGGCTGAGTGGTCAGCATTCTTATCTCTTTTTAATAAGTTAGGATGAAGCTAAAATTATGGATCGAAAAGCGATCGCTCAAAACACTCTCAATATCTTAGAAGATGGTTATTACCAATCTCCTGAAGGCAAACGAGTTGATATTGCGCGAGAATTAGTATCATGTATCGCTCAAACTAAATGCTATGACTTACCGGAAATTGAGCAAATCCAAAAAGCAGTACTTGCTGAAACTCCTAAATTCTATAATACGGTATTTGCGGTCAAAAATGAGACGACGTTGATGGGTGCAGAATTCATGGCGCAAACCCAACAATTTGCTAGAATTGGTGTTTTGAATTTTGCTTCAGCTAAAAACCCTGGAGGTGGATTTCTCAGAGGTGCTCAAGCGCAAGAAGAGAGTTTAGCTCGGAGTTCTGGACTTTACAAAAGTCTGTTAAAATGTCCAGAGTATTATGATTATCATCGAGGTAATCGATCGCTTTTGTATTCCGATCGCATGATTTATTCCCCAGGTTGTCCAGTCTTCAAAAAAGATGATGGAACCTTACTATCAACTGCTTATGTAGTAGATTTTATTACTAGCCCCGCCCCCAACGCTGGCGAAATAGAAAAGAAACAACCTGAAGACAAAGGAAAGATCGCGGAAGTTCTTTATGTTCGCGGTGCTAAATTATTAAGTTTAGCAGCTTACCATGAATGTGATGCTTTAGTTTTAGGCGCTTGGGGTTGTGGAGTATTCCGAAACGATCCGGCAATAGTCGCCCAAATGTTTGCCGATTTATTATTAGCAAACGGGCAATTTTCGGGAAGATTCAAAAGCGTACTTTTTTCAGTTCTCGACACTAGAGGAGAGAGAAAGATTTTTAGAGAATTTTCTCATCGTTTTGGGTAAAACAAATCTGATTAATTGAGGTTTTAAATATGCGGATATGGTGTAGTGAAAGCATATAAGCCTTCCAAGCTTCAGGCACGAGTTTGAACCTCGTTATCCGCTTGAAAAAATGCGGGTGTGATGTAGCGGCTAGCACTTGAGTGTGCCACACTCAACGCATGGGTATCTCCTTCGGAGACGCTTCGCGAACGAGTCCCATCATTCGCTTGAGAACTTTCTGAGAGTATAGCTCAATTGGACAGAGTTTCAGGTTTCGACCCTGACGGTTGTAGGTTCGAGTCCTACTACTCTCGCTGTTCTCAGTCCTGTAACTCAATGGCAGAGAACTTGCCTTACAAGCAAGTAGTCGTAGGTTCGATTCCTACCAGGACTACCAATGCCTCTATAGCTCAGCGGACAGAGCAGCACTCCTCTAAAGTGATTGTCCCAGGTTCAAATCCTGGTGGAGGCGTTACTCGAACCTAAAAGCTGGTATAATATTAAAGTATTCCCAAAATAGGGGTTCGACTTGATAGAACATCATACCAAAGTTAAAGGAGATGTTGCTGTAGCAAAAGCTATAGCTGATTTAACAGCGAGAGGATATGTAGTTTTTACTCCTGTTTTTTCTGAACATCTACCATTTGACCTTGTGGTGTGGAAAGACAACGAATTTATAAGAATTCAGGTGAAATATTCTAGTTTTGGAAAAGTAGCAGGTTATACCTGCTGGAATGACAAAAAAGGAACTCATCAGCGTAAATATAAAACAGGAGATTTTGAGTGTTATGCTATTTACTTACCAGAAAAAGATCGAGTTATTTATCCCAGCATTGATTATAGAGGAGTCAACATTAGGACTGAACTTCCCAACAGTCCAACTCCTTTCTATTGGTGGGAAGATTTTCTCAAATTAGGCTCTAAAGCCGAAAAAAGAAAGCTAGAAGATTTTGGAGTTAAAGTAAAAATTCACAAAGCTTACAAAGCAAGAATTAATACAAGAAAAGTTGAGCGTCCATCCAAGAAAGAACTAGAGAAGCTGGTATGGGAAAAACCAACTACCCAAATAGCTCAAACTTTTGGTGTCAGCGACCAAGCAGTAGCAAAATGGTGCAAAGCGTACAAAATTAAAAAACCGCCAAGAGGTTACTGGGCAAAAAAACAACACGGCAAAATTTAGATATTCTAACTGTGACTGAGAAAGTTGCAGGAGGTTGCTTTTCTTGTAATTTATGACGATAACATCACCGCGATCGCATCCCATCGCGTGCCCTAACATCCAAGAGCCTACATACTTTAGTACGAGAGGAAAAGTGCTGCTGCAAAACAGCAGGCGCGTGGGAACGGGGAGTGCGAAGAACCTGGGAGGTTGGCTTAAAAGTAGCCATCCTTTAAAGAGTGTGTAATAACTCACCAGCGGAGTTCCCCTAGTAACTGAGAAAGCGCAATGCTCTGGTAACTTGCACGCTTTTTATCTGATGCGATCGCACATTCCAAAATGGGTCTGTAGTTCCAATGGGAGAACGCTTCTCTTGCACAGAAGAGGTTGTGGGTTCGACCCCCACCAGATCCACTGTGTCTGAAGCCAAAGTGGTCGCGGCGCTGATTTGTGGCATCAGTAATAGGGGATTCGAGTTCCCCCAGACACCCCAATTTATGGAAGATGCCGCTGAATGGACGGCAACTGGTCTTGAAAACCAGGGCAGGGTGACACCTGGGGGTTCGAGTCCTCCATCTTCCTTTACCCACCGGAGGCGGAAATAGTGACGCGCACAGCCGATAACTGTGTCTTAGAAGGGGCAGTACCTTCCCGGTGGATTAATTTATTGCTGAGAATTCTGCGTCAAAATAGTGGTATTGAGTCTCAAATTGTGAACTATGCCCACTCAACGTCAACGAGTTACTGTCTGGGATTTGGCAGTTTATGACCGTGAAGGTCAACTTATACTTATAGTTGAATTCAAGAGTAAGCTTCATACTTCGCCAGAGTGGGCAGCGAAATTTCGGCGAAATATTCTTGCTCATGGCGATTTTCCAAAAGTACCTTATTTCCTGATGGTGTTTCCCGATAAGTTTTATTTGTGGACTGATAAAGAAGCAAGATTTGATGAAAGTGAACCAACTTATGTTATTGATGCAAGTCCTATTTTTCAGCCTTCTTTTGAAAAAGCTGGTATCAAAAATGAGCAACAAATAAGCGGTGAAAGTCTGGAAATAATTTTCTCCTCTTGGCTGACAAGTATTATTTATTCGCCAGAAGTACTAAATCCGGCAAATGAATCTCAACGGTGGCTAATTGATTCTGGTCTTTATGCTGCTATTGCTGGAGGTAGTTTACAATTTGAGGCTGGGGCGTGAATATTTACGTTGAAACTAATTTTGTCTTGGAATTAGTTTTTCAGCAAGAGCAATGGCAAAGCTGCGAACAGATTTTGCAACTTTGTGAAGCTGGATGTGCAAAGCTTATCGTACCAGCATATAGTTTAGCGGAACCTCACGAAAAATTAAGCCGTCAAGCAAAGAATCGTAGAGAACTTCAACAATTACTTAATACAGAACTCAGTCAATTAGTACGCACGGCATCTTATACGGCTCGGATTCGTAGTATTCAAGATATGGCAAGTTTGCTAGTTCAAAGTAATAAGGAGGAACGCCAACGTTTTGTGCAATATCGCGATCGCCTACTCCATAATGCAGAAGTAATTGCCCTTACTGTTGATATCCTTACTGAAGCAGCAACGTATGAAAATCCTTACAATTTGAAATCACAGGATGCTATTGTCTATGCGTCAATTATTGCTCACCTTCGTCAGCATCATCCCTCAGTAGCTTGTTTCCTGAATCGGAATACCAGAGATTTTGACAATCCTAATATTGTTGACGAATTGAATAATTATAATTGTCGGATGATACCGCGATTTGATGATGGTTATGGTTTTATTAGCTCATTAGCTCAATCATGAGGTGTGGTAATGCAATATCCAGATCCTAAAGTTTTACATCCAATGCCGGGGTTTCCCCAAATTTGTTTTATTAAAAATGTAGTTTCAAATCCTAATATTATCATTGGTGACTATACTTATTATGACGATCCAGAAGACTCGGAAAATTTTGAGCGTAATGTCCTCTATCACTACCCCTTTATTGGTGATAAGTTAATCATCGGCAAATTCTGCGCGATCGCCAGAAATGTTAAATTCATCATGAATGGTGCAAATCATGAAATGTCCGGCTTTTCCACCTATCCATTTTACATTTTTGGTAATGGTTGGGAGCGAGTTACACCTGAATCGAATGAAACATCTTTTAAAGGTGATACCGTAATTGGCAATGATGTCTGGATTGGATATGAAGCAGTGATTATGCCAGGAGTAAAAATTGGCGATGGCGCAATTATTGCTGCTAAATCTGTAGTTACTAAAGATGTGAAACCTTACACCATTGTCGGCGGAAATCCAGCGCAGCTAATCCGCCAACGTTTTTCTGATGAAATAATCAATCTTTTGTTGGAAATTGCCTGGTGGAATTGGGATATTGAAAAGATTACGAGGAATTTGGAAAAAATTGTTAATGCTGATATTGAAGCATTAAAAAGTTGTGTATGATTGAAAAATAGCTGAAATAGGAGAGGCAAAGTGAGCATAAATGTTGACTTACCACCAGAATTAGAAAGTGAGCTTTCTACAGAAGCTTCTCAACTTAATCTGCCTTTGTCTGAATATATTTTGCGTGTTCTGTCGATGAGGGGAAGTATTGCTAATCCTCCGAAAAATGGGGCAGAACTTGTTGCTTATTGGCAAAGTGAAGGTGTGATTAATTCCAGACCTGATATTACTGACAGCCAAGCATATTCTCGTCAGTTGCGCCATGATTCTCAAACACGCGATCGACTGTAGGTAAATTATAGATGTATTTGTTGGATACTGACGGTTTAATTGATATTCAATGGAGTAATTATGTTTCATCAATTTGAGGAATTGCATATAAAATCGTCACAATTAAAATCATGCTTTTATTGTGAAATTCCACTTCCTGCATCAGAAAAAGAACATATATTTAACGCTTCTTGGGGTGGTTCTCACCCAACAGGAGATTTAATTTGTGATAAGTGTAACAAAGGTTTTTCAAAAAAAGTTGATAAAGCATTTTTGATCTATACAGGTGCAGTCATGAACGCTTGGTCATTTAAGGGCAAACGTCACCCATCAATACCCACCATTGGGAAAGAAAACGACTTTATTAAATTGAAAGGAAACTACTTCCTTGATGCAGGTGCAAAATTAAGACTGAAAAAACCGTTAATTGAGGAAGAAAAACAATCTGATGGGTTAGTAAGGTCAAAAATTTCCTTTAATTCACGGGGAGAAGCCAAACGTTGGTTGTTAGAACAACCTTTGAGCCAAGAAAAGCGAAACTCTCTGGAACAGCAAATTAGGCAAGCAAAATTTCGCTCAGAAGATCCACAGCCGCAAGAAGCTTCAGTAACGCTTAACCTTCGAGAGCAGTATCGTTCAGCAGCACACACAATATTAAAGTGTTTAGGTTTTTTCATGCCTGATTGGGTTTGCCATGATCAAACTAAGCAAGTTCGTCAATTTGCCCGATATGGTGAGGGTGATTGGCTGCTATTCGCAGTTGAAGTGGAGCAGCACTTTTCTCTAGCAGATCAAGCAATAAGCCTATTAGGATTAGGAGTTAATCATAATTCAGTCGAAATTTACTGGTCTTCCTATTTGAGAATGGTGATTGGAGTTGTGACAATTCTTAATCGTGTTAAAAGAGCAGTTGTCATCTCCAAAGACTATGTTGGTACAGATAGAGTTTTGTACGTTTTTGAAGATACTCATGGCTCTGGAAAGCCTCCTCGTGCAATTTCAGCAGAAATAAATTCACAAGAATTCTCTGCACCCACAATTGGAATTCAGTACTTCGCGTCCCCAAGCAGAATTAATGAGGTTTTCCGTAGTGAAATTTTAGAGCTTACAGCTACTTACTATCCTATTGATGCCCTTACAGCCAAACTCAAAGAAGAAATTGAAGAAATTAATCAAAAAAATTTGGAAGTCAGTGATAAGATTTGCGAAGAATATCGAGAAGCTTTCCTAAAATTTTTTGTTAATTGGGGTAAAATATTACAAATATCGGTAGACAAAGAACAACTTTGCTCCAAACTGTCAGATTATGGATTTGCAGATTTAGCTCATAGATTTACTGGTAGGACTTGTAATGACAAGGAGTTTAAATTATATGTAGCCAAAATATTCGACAATATTTTAATGGCTTTGAAGTAGTAGTTTAGTGTAGAAGTCTACATAGTACAATCCTTCCAATTCAGTATCTGAAGGTACATAGAAAGCCGCACAGTTATCAGATAAGTGGATACAGTCAACATCCGAATCTTTGAGAAGCTCGTCATACACCCCCTGGCTATAATCAAGAGCTTTCTTAGTTGTTTGCCAAGTCAAGGGTGGTGGGGGGGCAGGTTCACCTTCCAAGTTGGAAGTAGTGTAAAACTTGATTAATCTATTTCTGTCATTTTCAGATAAGGATTTAGTTACAAAGACAGAACAAGTATTGTACAATTTATTATTATGATTGAGGATTTTCTCCATTCCAATGAAGAAACAAAGCTTTTCAATCTTCTGCCAGCGTCTTGTATGTTCAAAGACTACCGTGGCATAGAATTCGTGAGTTTTTGCCCACTCTTTCAAAGATCTAATCATTCTTTTGAGTTCCCCGCCAGTTACTAATTTGTTTGTGTGAGGCATCTCATAGTAAGACATATATGCTTTGGGCTTACCATAGTTAGGATCTTTATTTTTTCTACGCTTTGCTTCTCCCATACACCGTCAAATTAGTGAAAATGTAATTTTACAAATCAGACACATCCAGCAATAGCTTATCATAAATTATACTGAGTAGACAATTTTTGTATTAACATTGGAACAGAGGTTTTTTATGAGCATTAATCTCACCCTTGACCAAGAACGCTTTATTCAAAGTAAGCTCCAAGCTGGGAAATATCGCTCCGCAGAAGAAGTGATCGAAATTGCTTTGCGGTTGTTTGATGAATACGATCGCGCCGAAGCTGAATGGATCGGTACATTAACCGCAGAAGTTAATGATATTGGTGAAAATCACGATCGCTATATAGGTAGTGCATTACATATTAAAATAGATGAATACGATCGCGCCGAAGCAGAATGGATCGACAATGTGCGAGAAAAAATAGATGCAGCGATCGCAATTTCAGAACATACACCACCGATCGACGGTGAGACTTTCATCAACCAAATTCTAGATCGATTCCAACAAGAACATCAGGCACAAGAATGAGAGCCTAATGTTCATCTGGGATTAACATTCAATCCCTATTCTCAATTACGCCAACGAGAGATTGTAAATCAAAATCGCGATCGCGTCCACTCAAACAAATTCCCGAACTAATAACAGTTAAGTCACTTTTAGAAATTGCCGAAGTGTGACGTTGACCATCAGCAGTTGTCCATTCTACCACCCAATGATCTTGGCGATCGCGAAATTCGCGCATTTGCCCACCACCCATTCTTAAAGCTTTTCGCAGACGTTGTTCATCTGTTTTCGCTACAAATGCTTGGGTTTTTTTGGTGGTTAATTGGTAAAGCGATCGCATTTCCGGCGTAATACCTTTAAAGTGCAACTCCTCCAGCGAAGTAGCATTTTTGAGATGTTCTTTCAGGTTTTCAGTGAGTAAGGGATCGGGACGGCGATCGTAATCATCAAACCACCAAGAATTACCATCAAACCGTGCAATAATTGGCTCAAAAGTAGCACCCTCACTCACCAAATGTACCGCGAAAGGTTTAGCAACACCGAAACGTTGTAAAGCATCACCTTCATTCACAGGATAAGCTAACCAAGTTTTACCCCGTAAAGCATAAGCTAAACGCAACCTTAAAGGTTTTAATAACTTTAAATACTCCGCCAACTGTGGCAAACTTGGCTCATCAACCACCCGCGCAAACTTCTCATCAACAGGCTGAAAAATTCCCCACCCCTCAAAATTTCGTGGTTGCGGAGCAAAACTATAAATAATATTAGCAACCCTAGTGCGAACCAACCCACCACGCACGCAGGGTGCAAGAAATTGAGTTTCCTTTAGCTGCATCTCTTGTGCAGCAATTTGATTCAACAGTTTACGAATATCCACACTAGGTTTACCTTTTAAATCACAACTAATTAATCTTTTTGAACCAACAAATTTCCTCTTTCTCCTCCTTTGCGCTCTTTGCGTTCTTTGCGGTTAAAAAAATCAAACAAACTTGTGTCCAAACTCATACATCAAATCAACCCTTCCCTTCCTTAACATCGCCGGATCTAACCTTTCAGTAGTATTACAAGTCAACAACACCACGAATTTTTGTTGCTGCTGAATACCCCCTTCCTCAATCACACTTTGATACAAAGTACCATCCAACAAACTCAAAATATGCTCAGTTCTAGTATTACCTTGAGCCGCTGCACTTCCCCGATCTTGAGCTAAATTATCCGCCTCATTAATTATCAGACAAATTCGCTCCAAATAACTTGGCGGAATGAAATTTTCCACCGCATCATGATCCAAAATAAAGATGACAAAACCCAAAGGCATCAAAATTTCTTTAGCTACCGCTTGAGTCCATGCAGTCTTACCAGTACCCGGTTCACCATGCACCAAAACAGCTAACTGATTTTGGTCAAGAACTGCTTGCTGAACTTTATCAGTAAAGCCTTGAATATCCTCTGGAAAACTGCGAATAGGAAACAAGCTATTAACCTGTCCTACACGACTTTTATATCCACTAAGAATCACCGCCAAATTGTAAGTTGCTTTGTTAATTAATGGCGCTAAATTTTTCGCCATTAAGCTATACCAACGTCGTCCCTTTTCATAGCTTTCTATTTGCAACCAAACTTGGTATTTCGACCAATAGGCGTAAATTGTTCCCGGAGTTTCCAAGCGTTCCCAATTGCTAAATTGAGACACTGGGTAATAGTAATATCGCTCCATGAAATACTGAGTAATAATATCAGGACGACCCAATATTTCCAGAATTTTTTTGACAGTAATTTCTTGGAGACGATTCAAAACATAATCAATCGGAATGCTATCCCGACTGACTGATTGATTAATAGGAGTTTCCGTTGTCAAAACATCTTTGAAACGGTAATCTGGCATAGAAGGTTCGGGAGTCAAGTAATTCCAGAACACATCTATTTCATATTTGACGTTATCAGAAAAAACATTTAAAAGATTAGCCCACCAAGTATATTCATTGCGCCCCAAAGCATTAGCAAGATCGCTAATTACATCAGCAGTTTTCTGAGTCAATTCATTGTTATCATTCCATACTAAATGTAAAAAATATTCTAAATTAAACTGTCTGGATAAAGGTCGCCAGCCTGCTCCTAATAGACCTTTTGATTGGTGATTGTTTTGGCTGTAATTTTCTTCGTTGTTTCCGAAATATCCAAATGGCATAATTAAATTTCAGTGCTATGGTGGCTAATTGTCGGAGGTTTTTACTAATTTTAATCAGCAGCTTTAATTTGGCAACTGTTGTAAATACTTAGAAGGCACACGATCGACTAACCAAACTCCATTCTCCGAACAGTAAAAATCATGTCCATCTTTATACATTGCTACTGCATCTACAGCAAAAACTACAGGTTTACCATGCCTTGTTCCCACTTTTTTTGCATTGCTGATACTCGTAGTTAAATGTACATGATGTCGAGACATTTTACACAGACCATTTTGCAAAATAGATGCCACTGCATTAGCTCCTGTTCCGTGATATAACACATCTGGCGGCAAAGTGGGTGTCAACTGCAAATCAACCTCTACACTGTGACCTTGATTTGCGCGAATTAATTTGCCAGTAGAATCAAAAGAAAAGCGCTTTTTATCATTTTTAGCAACTACTTCATCTAATTCAGCACGAGTGAACAAAAATCCGTTTTTTTGACTCGCTTCCATTAATTCTTCAACCGAAACCCAGCCTCCTTCTCCTAGTTTAATACCTATTTCCTCTGGTGTATGCCGCAAATGTTTACTAAGATATTTGCTAATTTTAACCAAGGGAGAATTGTTCAACACCATATCTTTAAAATTAATTAATATTCCTCCCTTACTTCACATTCCTTACTTGAGCGTACACAAACGATTGTCTTATATTGTAATACAAATTGCGAGAAATTATTTCCGATGCTTTGTTACATTTTATTATCAATAGCTGAGCTTGTGAAAATAACGACTATTCCGCAAAAATTGCACACTCTTTTGAGAAAGCCTTTTAACTTTTTTACTTGCGCCTGTAGGTAGAGGTGAATCAAAATCAGTGACATTTAATTCAGTGAGTCGCTGTTGCACTTCTAAGGCGATAAGTTTGTATACAGATTGCATATTACTCATAACATCACCTACTTTTTTTTGGTTCAAAAACTTTTGATTAAGCAAATAACCCCTAACCCACCCTCGCTAAAATCAATAGATCAGTACATGGTTGTAACTTTGACAATGCACTTTACGCTTGTGACAATACTGGGCGTAATTTGTAATACGATTAGGTATTGCCCCTCCTACCTACTAAAAGCCAATTTATAAGATTGGAAGTAAGGTTATACTCGCCTCTATTGCTTTAGCTACCAACTTGCTTAATCGATTAATTCAGTATTCCAGTTTGCCGCTTGAATAGTTGTATCCAACTCTCGACATTCTCTAGATAAGCGATCGACTTGTGCTTGCAATTCAGTAATGTTTACTGTGCTGAAATACTTGATTTCAGATTGACTGTATCGGTTTTGGTTCAACGCTGCTGCGTTAACTAGAGAATCATAAACACTGCGTTTTAGTAACAGTGTATCTCTTTGTGCTAAGGCATCAGATATAGTTACTCCTTCTCGGAGATTTGTCTGAGAATTGGTTTTGTTAATTCTCTGAATTAAATCTGTTAATTCGCGCAAACTTGTTTCTAATTCTGCAAGTAATGTTGAGGGATTTTCTGGTGGTTGTTCTCCCTCTTGCACTCTGGCACTTCTGAGCAATCTTTGGCGCAGTTGTTCAATTCTTTTTTGGCAATCTGCTCTGAGGATTAAAGCTTCAGATAGTTTCATAATTCCTCTCATATTTTAACGTTTTTTAGGATCTAAAACAATTTCTATGTAAACTGTTGATTCATGTTTATGGTGCTACTTCCTGAGTTAAATAGTATCGGATAATACATAATTTTTTTGGCTTTTATTGCGTAATAAAAGACACATAAACATTAAAAGTGCTTAAATAAAAAACATTCATTAATCATCAAGAAAAACCTGATGAGGAAACGTTTAGGAGTTTTGGCTGGAGTTTTAGTTTTTGCAGAAGGTTTAATGGCTGGTGTAGCTTTAGCAGCAGATAACTTTGGGGCGATCGCCACCTGAGATTCAGGTGCTTACGGCTACTCTTATAACTACCCAACTCGCGAGCAAGCAGAAAGAGCAGCATTAGAAGAATGTGGCGACAGAGGTTGTCGAGTTCAAGTATGGTTCAAAAACGCCTGTGGTGCTGTAGCCAAAGATGGCGAAAATTTAGGTTGGGGGTGGGCAGATAGTCGCGAACAAGCAGAAGCCAACGCCATGTCTGAATGTGGAACTGGGGCTTGTAAAGTAGTTTCTTGGGCTTGTACTACCCGCTAGATTAATGGTGCGTTATGGCTTAGCCTAACGCACCCAACTAGCTACTTAAAAAGCTGGGATTTTGAGGCTTTTTGGTAAATTGGTTTGAGGATCAATTTCACCGCAAAAATCTTCACCATAGTAAGCAGCCACAACTTGAATTTCACCAATAATATGACGGTTGAACTCAGTTAATTCTTCTGCTGGTACCCACAATTCTTGGCAAATTCTACTACCTACAGTTTGGAAAACAAATTTTCTCACATAACTATCACGCACTTCAAATTTGGTAACAAAACCAGCACAACTATTGCTTTTCGTATTCCAATCACGGGCAATTTTTTGGGCATACTCAAAATTGAGTACCGGGTAAAAAATTGGTTGTACAGGAAGACGGGGAGGGAAAGCTTTAAAATTTGCTCTGGCAATTAAGTCGAGTTCTTTTAACCCTACAGGGCGATAGAGAAGCATCTTTACCTCACCTCACTTTTTCGGGGATTCGCGATCGGGAAAAGTCAAAAATTTTCCCTGTCACTAATCACTAGTCCCCTTTATCTAAGTTTGCTTAAGAAACAGGAATTACTAACAAAGTGATATCCCGAATTCCAACTATTAAAATTGGTGCGTCAGGAGGTAGATGCTTTTGCTCATTTGCTTGGTAAAATTCAGCAGGCCAATAACTGCCCATTGCTTTCACTCTACCACGTTGATCAGGTGCAATTGTTTGTGTTACAGTACCGCGCTTTGGTTCTGCAAACATTTCCACTTGAGAACGGAACAATTCACTCATCAGCTGACCCCCTTTAGCTTCCGAGTAGAGAAATAAGTAGGGTACAGTATGATTTGTCACCCCTTTAGTTATTCACTTCCTCTAGCGAATGTTCCGTATTAATTGTGGTTTTTTTTTGCCTGGTGGGTACTGAGCACCTTGCTAGCTACTTATGATCGCGGACTGGCAATGGTGTGTCCAAAATTTCCATTAACAGTTCCAGGCGAGAGGGACGAGACAGCAGAGGAACTAAATTTGGTAATGAGTAGTAGTCACCTGCAAATGTGAATGTTTCTACTGGTACTTGCTTTTGTTTGAGTTGACTTTCTACATAATTAGAAGCAGAACCAACTCGCACAATTACCACGTTTGGCATTACCGCTAAGTCACGGCAATAAGTTTGGTAAGTTTGAGCAAAGTAAGGTGCAGCATTTTCGCCTTCGTCGGTGACAATGATTATTTGTTCAACTGACTGTTTTTTCAAGCGCATTGTTTCCAAGGCACAACCGATACTAGTTCCGCCATTTGCTCTGATATGCTGAAAAGCACGTTCCCAGTCACTCAATTCCTTACCGTTTGCTTTCACAGGGTAAGCTATTGTATCAAAAGCATAGACGAATAAATCAGCGTCAGAAATACCAGAAATTAGGGCGGCGAGTCGCTTACCAACTTCTATGGCATTGGTCATTGAACCTGATTTATCTACTAATAAAGCGGTTGATTTGGCAATTTTGCCGCGCTTTTTCACCTGTTCGTCGGTGACTTTTTCTAACTTGGCTGTTGTTTCGGCATCTAGTTTGCTAACATCAGCAGCAACACGCGCTTTGTAAGCAGAAATTCGGTTAGAGTTTGTCGCTTCTTCCAGTTTTCGATCGATCAGTGCTTTCACTTCTGGGTGATTCATTGCACCTCGTTCTTGGAGAGATTTGAGGTTGTTAATTACCTCTTGCGGCGACATGGAATTAATCAGCGCTACTAAGACGGTTGGTGTTACTTGTTTGACTGCACCGATCGCAACTGCATAAGGTATATTATGCTCTACAATCAAAGCTGCTTGTTCTGCGGGAGTTGCAGATTTTGCCAATTGCTTCAAAATAAAAGCAAGGCTATCTGTTGGCGGCGCATCTTTGAATAATACGGCATCTGCACGTTCATTGGGTTTAATATGCAATGTCGCATACAAATGCTTCATCGCATTACGTCCCCGCAGTGCTGCACGGTCAAAAAATTGCGGACTTTTTTCCCGTTCTCTCAAATAACGAGTCACAGCTGTGCGTGCAGAACGTGGAACTTTTCCTCGATGCTGCTTCATGAAGTCGATAATTCGTGATACTTCATAAGGCGGAAATTGTTGTAACATGACAAAACCAGCATCTCGATGTTCTGTCAAATTACTAGTTAACAAATTCCCCACGAACACTTCTTTATGGTCGCGCACATCACCGTGACGCTGATACCAAACTGCTAAATGTCCGTAAAAAATTGGGTCAAGTTCCACAATTAATTTGTGAATTTCTGCTACTTCTTCCAGCTTGCGGTGGGGGGTAGTCAGCAAGCTGTTGAGCATTTCTAAACGCAAGTCACGTTCTGTAGTATTCATCGCTACCTCCTGAATAGTTTATCTAAAATCCCAAATTTTCAGGAGCAGATATCGCACGCACGGCAATATTATTAATAATAAGCCGCGCAAGTTGAGGGAGCTAAATTTGCCTGCTAATAAAGGCTCAGGCTTGCATCCTACTATCCAATGTAGGAACCTTTCTATCGTGGTAGGATAGAGCTACCTGTGAGGTAGCTGTGTGTAAGCTCCCCCTGTGAGGGCGCGGCGATAACTGCTATTTTTGGTAATTGGTAATTGGTAGTTGGTAATGGGAAGTAATTAAAGTGGTTTTAAGTCTGGTTCTACCCAATTTGTTCTCGCTGACCAGGACATGAGTAAATCATGGCTGTAGTATTCAAAGGGTAGGTTTTTGTTTGCATAATTTTCGATGATTCCATTGGTTAAATCTAAAACTTCTTCGTTAGATTTAGTTGCTAGATATTGGCTGATAATGCAAATCCAAAATAAAGTTATGGTTTCGTGATAGCCGCTATCTTTGGTGGTTTTAATTCCCTTTGTTGAGTTGTATCGCTGGATATGGTTACGGATGCAATTTGTTGCTTCTGTTTCCGAATAATGAGTGAGATACCATAGTGCAACGGTTAAATGTGCTGGATGTGTCCACTCACTTCTGGGTAATGTACAGTCCTCGAAGGCGCGGATTAGATTTTCTATCTCACCGAGAGTTTGGTATGTTGCATTTTCCGCAATCATATTTAGTGTTATTTGAGGGAAACTTTTGCACCGACTGATTCTAACTGATGCTTGATGTCTTCAGCAATGTCGAGATCGATCGCACTTTTCACCACTTGCGGTACTGACTCAACCAAATCTTTTGCTTCCTTCAAACCGAAACCAGTCAATTCTCGCACAACTTTAAGAATGGCAATCTTTTTATTGGCTGGTACTTCTTCCAAAACCACATCAAACGTTTTGAATTCAGTTGGATCTTGGTCTATGACAGGATCGATAATTGGAAGAATCGGGATAACTTTGTTAACTGAAGCATCAACATCGAAAGTCGCCTCAATCTGTTTAACTAATTCGGCAGTTTCTAACAAAGTTAGAGATTTTAATTGTTCTAGAATTTCAATAGTTTTGGCAGTCATAGCTACCTCCTATAAACGATAAACAAATTTGGTAAATTAACACTTCGCACAAGTTGAAAAAGCCGTTTGTTCACACACAGGATTTGAACCTGTATATCTTGAGCTTCAGTCAAGCGCCTTTTCCATTTGGCTAGTATGTAAGCTTTTTAGGTTGGGGTGCGAAGTGCTAATTTTGTTTAGTCATACAAGCTTAATTTAATTAGGTTTGTTCTAGCGACTTTAGTCGTACATTCCAAGGTAGAAGGACTAAAGTCCTGACAACGAACCAGTGTTGAGTAAAATCACTTCGCGCAAGTCAAGAAAGCTGTTTGTTCATACGTAGGATTTGAACCTACTACTTTTCGTTTATGGAACGATCGCTCTACCAATGAGCTAGTATGTAAGCTTTCTAAATTGGGGCGCGAAGTGTTTGTCCTCCAACTAGTAAGAAATAAGGTTGTTCCGCACAAGTTAAAAGAGCTAGTCACTTGCAGTTCTACTATTTGAACTACGGCTCCAAGAAACAGACAAAAGAAAAGAGATTTTCTTCCTTTTGTCTTTGTCTTTCTCCTTTTTCACTTCCGAAAGTGGAGCCGATAGGATTTGCACCTATAACCTCTCGCTTATCAGGCGAATATGTGTGTAAGCTTTTTGGGTTAGGATGCGGAACAAACCATTTGGGATTAAGGGGTTCCAAAACTTTTTGTGTTAGCCGTAAACCGCTTCTGGACGGATAATTAAGTCGCCGCTTGGTCGTCTGTCAATTATATAATGTTGTAAGCGATCGCGTCCGATATCCAAATGCTGTGCTAAACGTTCTTTAATCGCTGTATCATTCATTCCGGGGGTAACATTTAGCTGTCTTTCGGTTAAATCGTAGGAGCGTCCTTCAAAGCGAATATGTACCATTTTAGCACCTCCTTTTTTATTTAAATTGTAGATTTTATCCAAGATTTCTCATAAAGGAGGGCTTTTTAAAAGCTTGTAAAATTTACCAAAAACAACGCCGCTCTAAATGATAATCTTGCTGAATTTGCCTGGTTTTGTCATGAATTTGGCTTGGTCTGAGATGTTCAGAATGTTGAGAGTTTAATTCTGTCTCAGAAGGGTTGGAAGTCAACTTTTTCTGCTCATTTTTTGAGTCAGATTTGGTAGATGGCTTCCTCAATAACTTGGTATAAAGTATCAACATGATACACCATCTCTTAGTTAAGACATTTCAAATTTGTCTTAGTTTGATTGCCTAATTGAGTATTTAGTTTTCAAGGTTCAGATTTCGCGAGCGAGGCGAAGAAGAATCTTTGCTCAACTCATCATGTTTATATACTACAATTATAATACATAAGGTGTCAAGGGGTAAAACAAACTTTTTTTAGCGGGGTGGAAAATGAGGTTTAAACGTCTTTGTAGTACGATACGTTGGTATGGAGTTTGCGGAAGCCAACGGATTCATAAAGTTGTCTTGCGCCGTTGGGATTATCGTAATCTACACCGATTTTGGCGATGTTCATTCCTGCAACAAGTAACTTTTGCATTCCGCTAAGTAACATTGCTTTACCAAGTCCTAAGCGGCGAAAACCACGCCTAGTTCCGAGAGTATTTACCCAACCTTCTTGACGACCGCTGCGATTGTTGTCTTCGGGATAAATGGCACAGTAACAGTAGGAAGCAAAGGTGTTATCGGGAGCGATCGCAACTAAATCCAACTCCGCTTTATAATCAGGATCGGTGTGCCAATGTTTGTAATCTTCCACTGTTAAATCGTGATGATTCCAGTGATCGATAAACGATTGGTTGTGCATTTCTACCCAAGCTTCCGCGTCTTGTTCAACTATTACAGAACGAACTGTAAAACCTGCGGGAAATTGGGGTTCTGCAAGTGGTTCTTCCAAACTGCGTTGCATTGTGAGAAAATAGCGATCGGCACTGAAACCATTTTCATGTAGTACGGCAATGCGATCGATCCGATCGTCCCGACTCTGACAACGCAATTTAACAGAATTAACACCCTGTTCTTTTGCAAGTTCCCGAAGACGTTGTTCTCCCCAATTGATAATTTCCCGTTCCAAAGTTCCCCCACGCGCCAGAGGATGAACGTGAAACCCAAGATAACCATTAGTTAATTCCCCAAGCGGATGCCACAATGTAGCACAAGCAATTAATTTACCTGTGTCATCTTCCCAAAGTTGTAAATCACGTTGTTTGTCGAAAGATGGGTCATTAAAATCGCGTTCCAGTTCGGAAACTGTTGTCCATTGTTCGAGTTGATCTACTGCTTCGCAAGCTTCCCAGAGATTGACGATCGCTTCTAAATCCGTTTCACCCCTGTAGGGGCGCTTTGTTAGAGTTAACATAAGGTGTGTAATTCAGATATACTTCAATATACTACCTAATGTAGTATTAAGTAGCATGGGGTTAACTCCTCCGATCGGGTGAACTGAGATCTTGCACCAGTCCCTAGTCAAGAGTCCCCAATCCCCATTCAATCAACTCAGTAACACCTGCGCCTCTACTATTTGTAGTTACCAAATCTACTCGATCTTTCACAGCAGGAAGGGCATTAGCAACAGCAACAGAGTAACCGCAAATACTTAAAAATGCTAAATCATTTTCCGCATCTCCGACACCAACGATCGCATCAAGAGAAATTCCCAACTCATTAGCTGCGGCAATTAAACCTGCTTCTTTATCAATACCGTTTGGTAAAATCATCACTGCACCTTTATTCAGAATTACTTGTAAATCCAGGTTCATTTCCTGAATTAAAGCAAGTGCTTCTACACTGTAAGGTTCCCAGGTAGCAACGATAATTCTACCAACGCCTACTATTGGGTAATCTGACTGAATATGAGCAAATTCTTTATAACTTTGTTGATTTTTAGCTTGACTTGCTTTGTGAATGCGATCGTTCAACTGTTGAATAAACTCTGCTGATGGAGGTTCAGCTAATGGTTTTTCAAACTTACTAGCTGGTTGATAAAGCATTGCGCCGTTCTCCGCTACCACCCAATCAAAAAAATCGAGACAAGTAGCAATGTTTAATAAATCATCCAACTGACGACCTGTGATTAAAATTAGTTTGCGTCCAGAATCTCGCCATTGTTGCAATGCTGTCAAAGTGCGATCGTCAACCTGTCCATCTGTGGCAAGGGTGCCATCATAATCTGTCGCTAGTGCAAGGTAAGTCATGGGTTTTAAATTTAAGGAATTGCCCCAGCGACTAAAGTCGCGGGCTATACAGACAAAACCTGCCTCCGCAGGTTCAAAACTCGTCAATTTTAGCAGTCCTTGTCAAGCGGACTTTGGTTGTGTAGTAGCGGTTTTAACCGCCAAAACCTTTTCAAACATCCTCTAAAACTGCGATCGCGCCAACTAGATTAAGCTATCTGTAGAATAGCAAATAGCAGCAGTGCAACTTACTCCTGATTGGGAAACTTTAAATGGTAAAGACCCCTGCTAAAATTCTGAGTTTAACTGAATTCTTAAGTCTACCAGAGACGGAACCTGCTAGCGAATATATTGATGGGCGTATCATTCAAAAACCGATGCCGCAAGGAGAACATAGCGCTATTCAGACAGAGTTAGCACCTGCAATTAACTCGATTTTAAAACCGAAAAAGATTGCTCGTGCTTTCTCGGAACTTCGCTGTACTTTTGGCGATCGCTCAATTGTACCTGACATTTCTGTATTTATTTGGGAGCGAATTCCCCGCAAAGAAAACGGTGGAGTTGCTAATATTTTCTCCATTCCTCCAGATTGGACAATTGAAATTTTATCTCCCGATCAAAGTCAAACTAAAGTGACTAAAAATATTCTCCATTGCTTGAAATATGGAACTCAAATGGGATGGTTAATTGATCCTGAAGAGCGATCGGTTTTAGTTTACTTTCCAGATCAACCAACTGCTGTTTACGAAGAACCAGAAACATTATTGCCAGTACCGGAATTTGCTAAAGATTTCCACCAAACAGTAGAAGGTTTATTTAGCTGGTTGCTGGAGTGACGAGTGGTTATACTAAATTAAGTAGGTAGATGTAAATAAAGTGAAAACCAAGGCGGGCAAGATGCCCACCCCACAAAAGTTACAACTTTCTTGTGGGGTGGGCATCCTGCCCGCGCCCCATCCTTAGATAGCTATTATCGCTTTATTTATTTGCACCTACTTACTTCGATAATAAATCTATGTACCCTACCGTAAAGCTGCATTTACATCTGCGTACCCTACGGGAAAGCTTCGCTAACATCTGCGTTTATCTGCTTTCATCTGCGGTTAAAAAAAAGATTATCTCGGAGGCGTTATGTCCATCTTCTTCCACGAACAATTATACAGAACCTCAGAAATAATGGCAAAAATTAAAGACTTTTCCATTACCATCTGTGGCGCGGGTGCTTTAGGCGCAAATATTACCGAAAATTTAGCGCGATCGGGTTTTACTAAGTTGAGAGCGATCGATCGCGATCGCATCGAAGAACGCAACCTTTCCACCCAACCATATTATCGTTCCGATGTCGGTGCATTCAAAGCCAAAATTCTCGCTAATTCCCTTTATCGTGCTTTGGGAGTAACCGTTGACGCACAAACTAAAGAATTAACTGCTACAAATGCGGCGCAATTAATTTCCAGTAACTCTTTAGTTATTGATACCTTTGATAACAGCATTGCCAGAAAAGCAGTTAAAGATTACTGTGAAAATGCTCATCTTCCTTGTTTGCACGTCGGACTAGCAGGAGACTACGCCGAGATAATTTGGAATCAAGAATATCGCGTACCATCCCCTGCAAATGATGATGTCTGCGACTACCCTTTAGCACGCAATTTAGTTACCCTTGCAGTCGCCGTTGCTTGTGAAACAATTGTTACATTTGTCGCCACAGGTAAACAAAACAATTTCACCGTTACTTTGGGAGATTTGGCAATCCAATCCTATCACTAATTCTTCACAATAAAAAGTCCTGTAGTTAACGCAAGTTGCTAGTTATTTACATAAAGGTATGTAGTTGGGCTTTAGCCCTCTTATGCCAGGTAAATTAAGAGGGCTAAAGCCCAACTACGTACAAAGAATCAGACTAATCTTATAACTAGCAACTTGGGTTAGTTACTGAAAACGACAGGACTTAAAAA
Source organism: Floridaenema aerugineum BLCC-F46 (assembly GCF_041929345.1). Classification (NCBI taxonomy): domain Bacteria; kingdom Bacillati; phylum Cyanobacteriota; class Cyanophyceae; order Aerosakkonematales; family Aerosakkonemataceae; genus Floridanema; species Floridanema aerugineum. Next base: position 114,167 of record NZ_JBHFNQ010000090.1, on the reverse strand, counting down.
CTAATTGGGGTAGAACAATAGGAAATTACTTGCTAATTTATTTCGCATTTCCCTATAGTTTAGTAACGTCGTTGCCGACTATTACCACCCCAGCCGCCACCCGCAGAAGCTTTTCTATTATCTTCACGAGGTTTAGCTTTATTCACTTTTAAATCGCGACCCATCCACTCAGCGCCATCCAAAGCTTCGATCGCAGCATCTTCTTCTGCATCTGTGGACATTTCCACAAAACCAAAACCTTTTGGACGACCTGTTTCCCGGTCTGTTGGTAAGTGAACTCGCTTAACAGTTCCATACTCTGCAAACACATTAGTTAAATCGTCTGCTTGAACTGAGTAAGAAAGGTTGCCTACATAAATGGACATGAATGATCTCCGAAGCCAGAGTAGTCTAAATTACATAGCAATTGAGATTCGGAGACAAGTCTGCCTATATTATAAGTAAATACTAAAAACACACGCCGCACCGAATTCAATCTCGCTACATCAGTATAACATTAAAACTAAAATCTTTTATAGTATAAATTCAAGTTTTATATCAATAGTTCCCGTTACATAACCATACTGGGATCAACATCTTTCAAAGTAGCACAACCACTTAAAGCCATAGCTAAATCTAATTCATCCCTTAACAGTTCTAATACCTTTTGTACGCCTAGCTGTCCATCAACAGCTAAACCCCATAATACAGGTCTTCCTAAAAGTACTGCTTTTGCTCCCAATGCTAAAGCTTTTAAAACATCAGTACCGCGACGAATACCGCCATCGAGCAAAATTTCTGCTTTGTCTCCCACCGCTGCGACAACATCAGTTAAAGCATCAATAGAAGCGATCGCACCATCCAATTGTCTACCCCCATGATTGGAAACAATTATCGCTTTTGCACCACATTCTACCGCCCGCAAAGCATCATCACCGCGCAAGATTCCTTTTAGTACTAAAGGTAAAGGCGAAATTGACTGTAACCATTCTAAATCTTTCCAAGTTAAAGCCGGGTTAAGCTGTTCTAAAAAGTAGCTAAATAACCCAGATTCACCTTGATGATAAGGAATTTCTAAATCAGTTATACTGGCTAAATTCGCTAGTTCCATTCCTGGAGGTAAAACAAATTGATTGCGTCTGTCTTTTTCTCGTCTTCCTAAAACTGGTGCATCTACAGTTAAGCATAATGCTTGAAAACCTGCTTTGTAAGCCCGTTCTACTAATGCTTTAGTAAGTTGGCGATCGCGATGCACGTATAATTGAAACCAACGCAAACTATCAACCGCCGCCACAGTTTCTAAAGTCTTAGTTGCCAAAGTACTTAATACCATTATTGTTCCCAATTCTCGCGCCGCACAAGCCGTCGCCACCTCTCCTTCAGGATGCGCTAAACACTGAAAAGCCATTGGCGCAATTAAAATTGGCATTGCCAACTTTTGACCGAGAATAGTAGTACTTAAATCTCGGTGACTCACATCCACTAACATTCGCGGACGTAATTTATACCTATTAAAAGCCGCCCGATTATCCTTTAAAGTTACTTCATCCCAAGCCCCACTAGCATAATAATCAAATGCCATTGGCGATAAACGCGCTTGCGCTAGTGGTTCGTATTCAAATAAATTAATAAGTTTAACAGTCATTGGATTTTAGATTTACCGCAAATATCGGTTATCATCCAATTATATAACTCAAGTTGCTAGTTACGTTTAGTAGGGTGCGTCAGAAGCGGAAAGAAGAGCGATCGAAACCAAATTTTTCCTATCTGACTCCTACAACTTGAAAAGTCTGTCAAAATTAATAACTAGTAACTTACGTTATATACTCGCTCGAATTACCATTAAAGAAATTTCTGCTAAGTTAGAACTAATAGTCATTTTAATCTAGTATATGCAAAAGTTTGTCTTCGCGATCGGCAGCACCGCAACCATTTTTACCCTATTTCTAGCAATCCGTGCTTTCGGTATTGTCTCACCTGAACCACCAGCTATGCAAGTAGCTCAACAACCGAATTGTAAAGATCCGCAAACTCAAGTAGAAATAAACGCCTGTAGTGGCATAGAATATCAAAATGCCGATCGAAGACTCAATCAAGTATACCAACAATTAATGCCTAAATTATCAGCCGCCAGAAAACAAAAATTAATCTTAGCTCAAAGAGCTTGGATTAATTTTCGCAATGCTAATTGTGAATTTGAAAGAAGTCAATTTGAAGGCGGAACAATGGCTCCGGCAATTCAAGCTGGTTGTCTGGCTCAATTAACAAAAACTCGAACAACACAGTTAGAGGAATATATAAAATCAGATTTATAATCCAGAACAAATTGTCATTTTGTTAGTTTTTTCTAGGAAAGTTAAATAATTTTTATATGCAATACAAATCAGTTTTGGGAATAGTAGCTAGTTGCACCGTTATTAGTAGCAGTTTTTTCATGCTAACTTGGCAACCACAAACGGTTTTAGCTCTCACAAATGTTCCAGTAAATCAAGTTCTTGCACCAATTAAAACCAAGGCGAGAGTACCAATATTTATCCCTAGCAAGTTACCTTTTTCCGAACCAGAAAAAGTCTATTTTAACAGCGAAGTAACAGACAAAGGCTACAGCGTTTCATTTAATTATACGCCCGATTGTCAAGGAACACCTTGTTATATTGGTTCTATTGAAGGCGAAAGAGGCGGAGAATTTATTAAGCCAGAAAGAGGCATAACTAAGGCATTTAAAACGGTTACGCTAGCTGGAGGAAATAAAGGAGTATTTCATAATGGTTGTGGTGCATATTGTACTGCTACATTGGAATGGAAATCGCAGGGAGTTTTGTATCGGGTAACTATTAAGAATGGAGAGGAAAGAGATTTGATTGCGATCGCTAATTCCGCAATTCAAGCTGGGAGACGATAATCTGACGTTTTCTCCTACCAATCTGCATTGCAAATGGCGTTTCCTTCAGAAGAATAAGGATCGACACGCCATTGCAATTCCTGATTAATCATCTTTAAACTATAGTTTTCAGCCTCTAAATGAGCTACTTTTGCTTCCAACTCTTGAATCTGATTTTGGTAGATTTGTTGTAACTGGATAAACTTGTCAAGTTCCTGCTTTAGCAGCACTAATAAGTAAATCATGAAACAATTATCCTATGTAAGGGTTAGGTTTTACATTCCCAACATAGTTTTGTTTTCCCAGCAGTAGCTCAAATGTGATTCAGATGTGAATTTTTGTTAAGGTTCAATGAATTCTTTAGGTAATTGGACGGAATTAATATCAGCCAATTCCCAGTAATCTTGCAACTCAGAATGTACTTGTTTAACATAGGGTTCGGCTAGTTGAACAATGTCCCATAAAACTTTATATTGTTTTACCAAAAGCCAAATACCGTCATACTTCAACCGATCGATTTCTTTTCTGTCTAAAGCTTGATTAATTGGGGCATCACAATGAGTTATAAATTTTGCTCTCCAGCAGTCAGCAAGAATCTGATTTCCTTTTCTTTGATTATGCCATTCTTCAATTTGGTCTGAACTTTTAGCTTGCTGTAGTAACTGTTCGCTTGGTAAATTTTCTAGAAACTGGGCGATTTGCTCTAAAATTTCAACATCGTTTTGAGTCATAAGTAAAACTAGGCTACTTTACTGAATCAGAGGGTCACACACTGAGGTAGTCTAGATCAAGTGATTTGATACGCTCCTTTGACAATAATTGCTTTATGTCCCCTGCTGTTTCCAGTCCCCCCCGCATTATCCGCATTGCCTCTCGCAAAAGTGATCTTGCCCTAGTGCAAACCAAATGGGTGCAAGAACAACTCCAGAAACACTTCCCTGACAGAACCTTTGAAGTCCACACCATGAGTACTCAAGGTGACAAAATCTTAGATGTTGCCTTAGCCAAAATTGGCGATAAAGGACTGTTTACCAAAGAACTGGAACTGGGAATGATTAACCAGGAGACAGACTTTGCGGTTCATTCCTTGAAAGACTTACCCACCAGATTACCAGAAGGCTTAGTTTTAGGCTGCGTTACCGAAAGGGAAAACCCCGCCGATGCTTTGGTAGTGCATGAAAAATTCAAAGACAAGCAACTCGAAACCTTACCCGAAGGCGCTGTCGTCGGAACATCTTCCCTGCGACGTTTAGCTCAGTTGCGCCATCGCTTCCCTTATTTGACATTTAAAGACATTCGGGGGAACTTAAATACCCGACTGGCGAAATTAGATGCCGGAGAGTTCGATGCCATAATTTTAGCAGTAGCGGGTTTACAAAGATTGGGAATGAGCGATCGCATCCACCAAGTCATCCCCGCTGAAATTTCCCTCCACGCCGTCGGACAAGGCGCACTAGGCATCGAATGCCGTAGCGACGATCCCGAAGTTCTCTCCCTAATCAAAGTATTAGAACACATTCCCACCGCCCAACGCTGCTATGCCGAACGCGCCTTTCTCCGAGAGTTAGAAGGTGGTTGTCAAGTACCCATTGGCGTAAACACCGTCATCGAAGGCGAACAACTGGTTCTCACCGGAGTAGTTGCCAGCTTAGACGGACAAAGATTAGTCAAAGATAGCATTACCGGAAATGCTACCGATGCCGAACAACTGGGTACACAACTGGCACAAACATTGCGCGAACAGGGAGCCGCCGAAATTTTAGCAGAAATCTTTGCTGAAGTCGGACGGTAACATATTAAAGTGTTGAGTTATGAGTGTTGAGTTTTGAGTTATGAGTTTTAAAGGAATTCAAAACTCAAAACTCAAAACTTTACTAGAAGCAGTATTCTTTCTTGCTAAACTTCTGTAACGAACTATTTCAGGCAACCCCAAAAAAAAATGCGGATTCTATTTGTTGCAGCTGAAGCAGCCCCCCTAGCAAAAATAGGCGGTATGGGGGATGTCGTCGGTGCCCTGCCCAAAGTCCTCAGAAACATGGGGCATGACGTTCGGCTCTTTATGCCTTACTATGGCTTCTTGCCGGACAAGATGGACATTCCCAAAGCCCCAGTTTGGAACGGCAATGCTATGGGACAAAACTTCGCTGTGTATCAGACTCTCTTCCCCAACAGCGATGTTCCCTTGTATTTGTTCGGTCATCCGGCATTCTGGCCCCGACGGATTTATTTTGGAGAAGATGAAGACTGGCGGTTTACCCTGTTTGCCAATGGCGCAGCCGAGTTTGCCTGGAACTACTGGAAACCAGATATTATTCACTGCCATGACTGGCACACGGGTATGATTCCAGTGTGGATGAATGAAGATCCCACTATTAAAACAGTATTCACAATTCACAACTTGGCATATCAAGGCCCTTGGCGTTGGCGTTTGGAGCAGATTACTTGGTGCCCTTGGTATATGCAAGGTGATAACACGATGGCAGCAGCAATTCTGTTTGCTGACAAAGTGAATACAGTTTCTCCCACTTATGCCGACCAAATTAAAACCCCTGCTCACGGTGAACGTCTGGAAGGTTTGTTATCCTACGTCAGTGGCAAGTTAAGCGGTATTCTTAACGGCATTGATACTACTAGTTACGACCCAGCTACAGACAAACACATCGCCAGAAACTTCTCCGTCGATAATATTGAAGAACGCCGCTTCAACAAAGTTGCTCTCCAAGAAGAAGTCGGTTTGGAAGTCAATGCTAATGCCTTTTTACTTGGTTTGGTGTCGCGGTTGGTAGAACAGAAGGGAATTGATCTGATGATTCAGATTTTAGACCGCTTCATGTCCTATACAGATTCTCAGTTTATCCTTTTGGGTTTGGGCGACCCTTACTACGAAAATCAAATGTGGCAAATTGCTTCTCGTTATCGTGGTCGGATGTCTGCTTATATCCTGCAAAGTGATTCTTTAGCGAGAAGGGTTTATGCTGGGACGGATGCTTTCTTGATGCCCAGCCGTTTTGAGCCTTGCGGAATTAGCCAAATGTTGGCGATGCGTTATGGTTCTGTGCCAGTTGTCCGGCGTACTGGTGGTTTGGTTGACACTGTTACTCACCATGAACCGACGGATCACGCAGGTACGGGTTACTGTTTTGACCGCTACGAACCTTTAGACCTTTATACCTGTTTAGTTCGGGCGTGGGAAGCTTTCCGCTACAAGAAGGAATGGCGCGAACTACAACAACGGGGAATGCGGATGGATTTCAGTTGGTATAAGTCCGCTTATGAATACGAGAAGTTGTACAAATCTCTTGTCGATCCTTCAACCGATCAACAACCAGAATTAGCCAATGCTTAAAGCTGAGGTGCAGTTGAGTTAAATTTTGTTGATTTTGGTTGACAATTAAAGTGCGATCGTTCTTTGTGGTGCGATCGCATTTTATTTATGCTGGCGACTATATTTGTAGGGTGCGAAGCGTGCTAACGTAACGCACCATTCCACCATATTTTTATTCGGCGTTTGTTTCATTGCGATCGTTATCTTTATCCTCATCTCTATACTTATTAATTAAACAGAAAATTGCTAACGGAGTCACCGCAATACCGACAAACACATTGCAGGTGTAAAGACTAACTAAAACAGCCGCATTTGCTAAAGCATCTAGGATAAAATCAGTGTATTTGCGCTTCATAAATGTGCCCCTCAAAACTCATATTTTTATGAAACAACACTCAATCACAAGTACAGTCACAAACAGATAAAACTAATTACCAATTTTTTCCCAACTTATTCCCAAGTTAATCCCAAGCTGTATTTAAGAACTTGTGATTTGCTGCGAAAACCGCCTCAGAATCAATTCTGAGGCTAATAGCGAAACTCCACTAAAGTGGACTGGAAATCATTAACCCTGTAGAGACGTTATATATAACGTCTCTACATTTCCTCGTTTCCCCCTCGTCCCCCTCGTTCCCAGGTTCAACCTGGGAACGAACTCTGGGAGGTTCCACCTCCTTTTTAAAACAAGATTCAAGTAATAGCAAAAATCCACTAAACCTGAACTAAAAACCATAATTTATCAGTCCTCTTCAGAGGACTTAAGCTATTAGCCTGGGAATTGATTCCCAGGCGGGCTTGGTATCTCAGCAGTTTGCTATACTGGGGAAAAATTGTTTCACCTTGAATATGTCTCGCTCTCTCAGGGTTCGCGTAGAATATATTGATAAAGTTAAACTGGCGCTTAAACGTAACGGCTTTCCACGTCAGATAGATTTAGCTGAAGAAATCAATATTTCTAAAAATACGGTTAACAAATTTTTCAATGCTAAACCCATCGATCATTTAAACTTTATCGAAATTTGTACTAAGCTTTGTTTAGATTGGCAAGAAATTGCGGATTTAAGTGATTTTACTGAGACAACAGCAGAGGAAGCGGAAACTCAAACTGCACAACAAACGGTATCTGTCACGGTTGAAGTTAACAGTAATGTTGAGGCGAATTTAACAGATGACGACGTTACCGAGAGAAATGAAGCAACGGCAAAACGGGTGATTTTACAACAAGCAATTCCTAGTGTTCCTGTTTGGAAGGGGCGCGATGAATTGCTGGAGAAATTAAAGGCTAAATTAACGGGTTTAGAAACTGATTCTTTGACGAGTTCGCCCAAGGTATTAGCAATAATTGGACAAGGGGGTATTGGTAAAACTAGTTTGGCGGTGAAACTTTTGGAGGCTGTTGGGGTTAATTTGAGATCCCCCCTAGCCCCCCTTAATAAGGGGGGGACTTTGACAGATTCCCTTAATAAGGGGGGGACTTGTGCTTTTGATTGTGTGATGTATTTTAAGGTGCAGGAGGGGACTAGTTTTGATGATGTGGCGGAGTTTCTGTTAGCTGGGTTGGGTATTGAAACGGCGGAACCTTTGAAAACTGCTGAGGAAAAAATTGGGAGAATTATTGCAGGTTTGGCAGAAAGTCGCTGTCTTTTGCTGTTGGATAACTTGGAAACTATTTTGCACCCTGCTAATGATTCTTGTAGTGCAGGCATCTTGCCTGCAAATGAAGAGGTAGAGGCAGGCAAGATGCCTACCCTACAAGCTAATGAAGAGGCAGGCAGGATGCCTACCCTACGGGCGCATAGAGCTATTGCGCCGGATTGGGGTAAACTGTTAAATGCTTTGGTTTATCAGCAGCATTGTTCCCAAACTATTTTAACTAGTCGGGAAGTTCCGGCAGATTTGGCTGATTCCCGCTATGATGGGGCGGAACCTGATTCGGAATTGGTGCATATTGAAACAGTTTCCGGTGTGGATCTTGGGGCGGGTGTGGAGATTTTGCAACAGCGCCAATTGCGGGATAATTTATCAGATTTAGAGTGGGTTTCGCTTCGGGTTGAAGGTCATGTTTTTTTGTTAACCCAACTCGCGGCTATTGGTAAAGGTAAACCTGGATTTCTGCGGAAGCATCCCGAATTGGTGACGAAAAAAGCTGAACCGATTTTAACTGAACAGTTGGCAAGGCAAAGTGCTGCGGCGCGAGATTTACTCAAGCGGATGTGTGTTTTGCGCGTTCCTATCGATGTTCCAGGGTTGACTTTTTTGCGGTTATATACGGATGATATCGATAAAGATCACCGTTTTGAATTGGCAGCAATTTTAGAAGAACCTGCTGAATTGACAGAGGCAGAAATTAGGGAAACGGAAGGGATTTTAGAACGGTTAGTTGATAGTAGTTTGGTCCAGTGTCGCTACGATGAAGAGAAATGTGAGTTATTTTACGATCTGCATCGGGTGATTGTGGAGTTTTTGCAAGCAGATTGTCAAGAGGAATTGCCTAAGCTGCTGGAAAGTGTTTATAAGTTTTATTGCACTGGCAAGAATGTGGAAAATCCGCAAACTTTAGAGGATTTGCGCCCAGTTTTGGAAGCTCAATATTTTGCCTTTCAGTTGGGGAATTACAGCGAAGCAGCCGATCTAATAATGTCTAAATTAGAAGATTATCTGGAACCTTGGGGATACTGGAGTTTATTAAAAGAGTTATGTGAGCAAATTTTACCCAAAGTTGATGAAGATAATCGTCCGTATTTGTTACAAAGAATTGGTTCAAGATATCGAGATTCTGGCAACTGGGATGAAGCAGAAAAATATTATCAGGAAGCTTTAATGATTGCACAAAAGCAAGACAATAAAACAGTCATTGCTGCTATGCAAGGATCGTTGGGAGATATTGAACGAAATCGCGGCAATTGGGAAGAAGCTGAACGTCTGTATCGGCAATGTTTGGAAATTGAAACTCAATTAGGCGATCGGGCTGGGATGGCAACTTCTTGGGGAGTGTTGGGAGATATTGAACGAAATCGCGGCAATTGGGAAGAAGCAGAACGTCTGTATCAGCAATCTTTGGAATTGAGAACTCAATTAGGCGATCGGGCTGGGATGGCAACTTCTTGGGGAGTGTTGGGAGATATTGAACAAAATCGCGGCAATTGGGAAGAAGCTGAACGTCTGTATCGGCAATGTTTGGAAATTGAAACTCAATTAGGCGATCGGGCTGGGATGGCAACTTCTTGGGGACAATTGGGAGATATTGAACGAAATCGCGGCAATTGGGAAGAAGCTGAACGTCTGTATCGGCAATGTTTGGAATTGAGAACTCAATTAGGCGATCGGGCTGGGATGGCAGAAACTTGGGGATTGTTGGGATATATTGAACAAAATCGCGGCAATTGGGATGAAGCTGAACGTCTGTATCGGCAATCTTTGGAATTGAGAACTCAATTAGGCGATCGGGCTGGGATGGCAGAAACTTGGGGATTGTTGGGATATATTGAACAAAATCGCGGCAATTGGGAAGAAGCTGAACGTCTGTATCGGCAATCTTTGGAATTGAGAACTCAATTAGGCGATCGGGCTGGGATGGCAAATTCAATTGGTTGCCTGGGAGAAAATGAACTCGGTAAAGGTAATTTAGATGCAGCAGAACCGCTGTTAAAAGAAGCTTTAGAAAAGATGCAAGAATTAGGAATGACTTGGTATATTGGCGAAATTAACTACGATTTAGCCCAACTTTATAGTCAGCGCAATAACACCGAACTCGCCCAACAACATTACAACACCGCCCATCAAATTTTTCAACAATTAGGTGCAGCAAAAGACTTAGAAAGAATCGAGAGAGAATGGGAGCATAATTAATCTAAATTATGACAAATTCATTACTTCCAGGTGAGGGCGCAGTTGGTTCTTATGGTGAATTACTCAAAAGAGGACGTAGAGGTGATAACTTAACACCGCATCATATACCATCCAATGCGTTTATGACAGCAAGAGTTCTTAGTTATACCAGAGACAAAGGGATTGCAATTATGATGGAACATCTTTCTCCGGGAATGGGTGGTCGTCATCGACAAACGCTATCCTATGGAAAATCCCCCGATTTAAGTTTATCACCTAGAGAAGTGCTTGCTCGTGAAGTCTGGGATGTACGTTCAATTTATCGCCGTCAGGGACTTTATACGCCAGCAATTAGGCAAAGTTTGCAGCAAGTTATCCAGCTAAACAAATCAGTATGGCAAGGTAATTTTGATAAAAGGAGAGTTTAAACATGAATGCAAAAACATTACTTGCTATCTTAGAAGCCAACAAATTGATGCGGACAAATGAAGAAATCGCTGCATTTGAAACCGCCTTAGCCGAATTTGCCAAAAATCCGAACAGCGAATACTTGCGAGAACTGCATTTAATTCTAAATGACGAATGCCAACAGCCAGAAGTAATGTTTAGCCTAATTCATTTCCTAGAATCTTTTGAAATCAAAGCCCAACTTCAGGCATTTCTTGATGTAGTTCCCCAATTAATACTTGACGCACCAGAATGGACAAAAATTCTTCATTCCCGCATTCTCAATGATGAATCAGCAACAATTATATATAAGGATATGTTGCAATCAGTTGACTTACCAACTCAAAATGTGGTCGAAAATTTGATTGAACAAATTAATCAGGAACATCAGCCTGTTAATGTGGGGTGAGAAATAGTCTTAGAAATTAAGGATAAGGAAAGTTATGATTTCCAAAACCTACTCCCTAAGAGATGCAATTAATATTCTGAAAGAACATCGAGAAAAGCTAGAAGGCGAAATAGGTCAACAGAAGATCGATCGCTTATTGTTTAACCTCGAAGAAATTAGCTTAGATTTGGAAAGCATTTCCGAACAGATAATTGATGTAGCGAAAGGAGATAGCAAAAGAGAAAATCTTACAGAAATATTTGATTTTTTTCAGTATGGTTCTATACCTCACATTTTAGGACACTTGGAAGCGATCGAAGAACTACTGGAAAAAGAATCTAATGAAAGCGAAAGATCTGTTGATATTCCTTCGCTGCACTTGCCAAGTAACTAAGTATTTTCTGGCATAATCAAAGGAATCACTTCATTTCTATTCTTGCGGTAAATTAAAAAATCGCGATCGAAAGTTAAAATAGTACTTCCAGAATACTGTTCAGCCATCCGCACTAAACAAGCATCAGCCAAAGACATTGGTACAGACTGGTAACGAGTCATTAGTTCATTAATAATCTCAGCTTCTTCTTGCAAGCAGAAGGGTATTTGAATCAGTCCGCTGTTAACTAAAGCGATCGCCGCTTGCTGTCCAGGGTAAAAGTTTCGTAAGAGAAAACAAGCTTCTGAAAGTACTGCTTCACAAGTCAATAAAGGTGCTTTAATTGTTGTTAACTCTGTCGTTACCGTGTCATGAAATTTGTCTCGACGATTGAGAGAAGCCACCAAAGGGCCAGTATCTAAAAGTACAGGCTGCCTCATTCGTTTCCATACCCATCCAGATACTTTTTGTTAGTAGAAAGATCCCTTGGTGCATCAATACAACCTACCCATTTTTGGGCAAGGGTTAAAAAAGAAGCAGATTCCCTTTCGCTTAACTGTTGACTTAACGCACCCTGGATGTCGGGGATGCGGAGTGGGGGTGTCAAAAAAGAAGCAGATTCGCTTAACTGTTGATTAGAAGATTCTTCTGGCAAACTCTTAGATTGTAAAAATTCTACAAAATCTAAGACTTCTTGCTGTTTTTGTGGGGAAAGGGTTTGTAACTTTTGGATTACTAATTGTTCTATGCTCATAATTTTTGGCGCTAAAGCGCAACTACGTACTTTTTAACCACAGATTAACACAGATGTAAATGTAAATTTACTGTTGAATACAAACAGGAAAATCTAGTTGTAGGGTGTAACTTAATCTTTTCCCGGCAAATTCTTGAATTCACTCCAAAAACCCAGCCGGAGAAAGATGAAAAAACTCAGCTAATTTTTGCATTTGACTTGCCGTAAGTTCCCGTTCCCTATTCAGTACCTCAGACACCTGCAATTCACTTTCAAATATGCCAAGCAAATCGTTTTCGGAAATATTATCTTCCTCCATCAAAGCTTTCAGCAAATTTATCCCTTTAAGCACAGGCATTGGTTCATGTTTTTGTTCATAATCATAAACTAAAGTGCCAAGCACATTCAAATAATCTCGGTCATCTTGGGTAATATTTCTGCGATCCAAAATCGAATTAATCCGATTTTGAGTAGCGATTAACTCAGCCTCACAAGTAATAGGACGAGAAGATCGATCGCTTATTGTTAATCTCAAATAAATTAGCTTGAATTGAGAAAAATAGGCAAATTGTTGGGATTATGGTGGGCGATCGATCTTCTGAGATAAGAGCACCTTGAGGCAGAGCCTCTGTTTTTCATTACCAGGTTGAACCTGGTAACGAGATTCCCCTCTGCACCTGTGCCGCCCCTACTGCACGCTACCCGGAGGTGGTATGGGGATATTTACAGGTTGATTGGGCTGTACTATTCTTCCGGTTCCGGGGGGTAGGGGGATAACGGCAGGTTTATTGCGATCGCCACTATTTCCCGTTGCAGCTGGTGGTGGGGGTAGATTAGCAGGAAGATTAAAAGTTGGCTGTTGTTCGGTTTCTGGAACTACTAGCGGCGAAGGATTGCGATTTTCCGCTGTTCCTACCATTTGCCCCAGGTAGGACTTAGGATCTTCTGCTACCCAGCCTAAATCGGAGTTATAACGGATTTCAAAATGTAAATGGGCTGTTTCAATATCCGGGCTACCTGTACTACCCACAGTTCCTAATTGTTGCCCTTGTCTTACTGGTTGTCCAGTAGTAACAGTAATACTATCTAAATGTGCATAGCGAGTTTGTTGTCCTTCTTGATGATTTACCACTACCAAATAACCATAATCTCCGCGATCGCCAGCAAAAGCCACAATTCCATCCCCAGCAGCTAAAACTGGCGTACCTGGGTTAGCAAGTAAATCTAACCCACTGTGAAAAAATACTTTGCGCGTACTCGGATGTAGCAACCAACCATATCCTAAAGCCACAGGCGCAACAGTTGGCAAAGGATAACCTCTAAGAGTCGTACTCTCAATAAAATTATCGTTGCCTGCTGGCGACCAATTTACCCCAGGCAAAAAGACAACTCTCAGGTCTTCCTGACAACCATTGGCTTCATATACCAATACATCTCGTACCTTATAAGCTGCCGCAACATCTCGCCAGGTTTTATTTGCCGGAACTTCTACCGCTATACCATTAAAGGGCGGAATGATAATTTCACTCCCCGCCCGGACTTCACCTTGTCTGATGCTGGGGTTCATTCCCATCAGGGTAGCGGGAATCAAGTTATAAAGTCTGGCAATACTCTCAATTGTCTCTCCTGGCGCAACTAAGTGTTTTTTGAGCCGGGATAAAGCAGGTTCAGGACAGTTGAGGGTGTTAGCCTCTGCTGCGTTGGCTTTTATTCCGGCAAGGGGAATATTGAGCGATAAAAGTGTGATCAGAAGGGTCAGTTGTCCTTTGTTAATTTTCATTTGCCAAGTGTTCCATTTCCTTCGCCATTTGTTATCTTCAGTTTTTTATAGCCCTTTGTTCCAAGCTATTTAAGGTTGACTGCTTCAGATCGGGCAGGTCGCTAGCAAAGAACAGGCTAAATTAGATTTCATTACTAGTTTCTGTTTGTTTGGGCATGATGAATTATGAGTTTATCTTTTAAACAACTGACTCTTTATTTAACTTTACTGAGTTTAGGTGGTGGCGCAGGAATCTTAGGCAACCGCTATCTACAATCAGAAAATCCTATCAGACAGACTGCCTCAATGACACCCATAATCCAGCCGCCGCTACCGCCTCAGCCTAGCCCGTCGTTAGGTAGACTCCCGATTTCACCGGGTAATGTTAATTTTATCGCTGAGGCTGCCCAAAAAGTTGGCCCGGCAGTGGTTCGCATTGATGCGGCGCGGAAAGTGGAAACTCCTTTACCAGAACTGTTCCAAAACCCTCTATTTAGAGGGTTTTTTGGTACTGAGAAGCCTGTTCCATCCGATGAACGGGTAGAACGGGGTACGGGATCGGGTGTAATTTTATCTGCGGATGGGCGTTTGGTGACTAATGCTCATGTGGTAGCGGGAGCAGATATTGTGAGAGTAACGCTCAAAGATGGTCGCTCTCTGGATGGTCGGGTGATTGGTGTGGATCAGCTTACCGATCTAGCGGTGGTCAAAATTGAGGCGAAGGATTTACCTACGGTAACTTTGGGTAGTTCGCAAAATTTGATTCCGGGAGACTGGGCGATCGCGATCGGTAATCCCTTGGGTTTGGATAATACTGTCACTGTGGGGATTATCAGCGCTACGGGACGTTCTAGTTCCCAAGTCGGTGTCCCAGATAAAAGAGTTTATTTTATTCAAACAGATGCCGCCATTAATCCCGGAAACTCTGGCGGGCCTTTGTTAAACTCAAATGGGGAAGTGATTGGGATTAATACGGCGATTCGCGCTGGTGCTCAAGGTTTGGGTTTTGCGATTCCGATCGAAACTGCTCAAAGAGTCGCTAATCAACTGTTTGATAAAGGTCATGCAGAACATCCTTTCTTGGGCGTTCAGATGGTGACTCTCTCTCCAGAGATGCGAAACAAAATTAGTCAAGAAACTGAGTTGAAAATTACTCAAGATCGGGGAGTCTTGATCGTGCGAGTTCTGGAAAAGTCGCCAGCCGAAAAAGCAGGTCTACGCGCAGGTGACATCATCGAGAAAATTGGCGACCTGACTGTTCAAGATACTTCTGCTGTACAGCAAGTGGTGGAATCTAACGAGGTTGGTGTGGTTCTGGAAATGGAAGTGAACCGCAATGGTCGCAGACAAAAGCTCCAAGTCAAAACGGGAGTTTATCCAAAACGGCTGAATTAGCACCAATTTTAGATTTTAGAATGTGGATTTTAGGTTCTTTGGTTGATTTGTGCGATCTTCTTTGGTTGCCTAACTAAGAATCTAAAATCTCAAATCTAAAATTAACCTAAAATTGATGGAGGTTCACTTCCTGAGTAGCTGTGGGAAGTGCCATTGGTTTAAGAGGCTGACCCACTGGATTTTTCATCTTTGCCTGAGTCTGAGAGTGTATGCGACCCTAGAAGACTCTCTTCTAGCTGCATTCGTTGTTCCATCTGGCGCAGAAAATAGCCAGTCATCATCGCTGAAGCTAACAGCCCAGCCAGGTTTTCCCGGTCTGTAGTAATTTCGACATTAAAATGTTCCCCTGGCAACATCCCGACTAAACCTTGGACGTTCTGGGAAATAATTTGTTTGATTTCGGGACTGACTGACTTAGCTACACGCTCCAAAACTTCCGGCGACTGATGCTGGAGATAAGTCAACAACTCATTAGGTTGAGTATCTTGCGCGTTGCTACTGAGATGGTTGGGGTTAAAGACCATGTGAATCCCACTTGTTTTACTACTACTAATCTAATCGATTTTGATATCAATGAAGGGATTGGGGACTGGGGACTGGGGACTGGGATAGTTTTGAGTTTTGAGTTTTGAGTTTTGAGTTTTGAGTTTTGAGTTAAACTTCCCCTGCCCTCCTGCTCCCCTGCCCCCCTGCCCCCCTGCCCCCCTGCCCCCCTGCCTCATTTTTGTGCTGGCTGTTCAAGCACTTTGGGAAGTTCTTCGAGTTGAAAGTATTGGTAAAATTTATCTGTGACTTGTAGCCAGTATGACCGACTATCACTTTGGCGGCGTTTGCGAACATAGCCTAATTCTACTAGTTCTTGTACTTGTTGATACGCTCCTGAGCCTCTTAAGTCAACTAATTCTGTTTGGGAGAGTGGGCCTTTGAGTGCGATCGCTGCTAAGGTACGTAAAGCCCCGACTCCTAGTTCTGGGGGGATTAAGTTTTGCATCAGGTTGTGAAAGGTCGATCGCAATTGTAAGCTGTAACCTTCTGGTGTTTCTACTACTTCTAGGGCACTGTCGCGATGTGCGTAGTCATTGATTAGTTCGATCAGTGCTTCTTTGACTTCGGAGCGATCGCAGCCAGCATACTCAGCGATTTCTGACAGCGAAAGTGGCTGTCCTTTTAAATACAGAATGGCTTCAATTTTAGTTGCTAAACGATGCGACATCTGATGTTTAAGTTAAATGTTACCATTTTTGAGAAACTGGTGTTTCTGGATCTAGCATCATAGCATTTTCGCTATTGCTAATTACTGTTTAAGTTAATTCTATTTTGAATTTATTTCCTTTTTGTTTCACATTAAAACAATTACAGGATTTGAGAAATTTACTTAAGGTGCCACCCAAACCTAATTCTTTAATTACAGACCGAGGCGGTTTGCCATAAATAGTCATAAATTCTTTGGCTAATACATTCAGAGAAATATCTTCTTCTGGATTTTGTGACTTGATTTTTTTCATTAATTCAATCAAGGCTTTTTCTAATTTTTCTTTGCTATCGATCGGTCCTAAGATATTTCCGTTTGTTGCGGTTCCGTTGCGATCGCCATTCCCCGAACCCTTGATATGATTGATAATCATCTCTGGGGTTAAATTATTACTATTTCCTGATTTATTGGCAGTTTTTGGCGATTTTTCGCTCACAATATTTTCTTGTTTAACAATACTACATCTAGCTTCAAACAATGCCGAAAAAGCCGAGATTTTTGATAGTCTTTCATCGATCGATTCTCGCTCCAACTGAAGCAAAGTTTCCAATTGACTCATTAACATATCTAGCGGGGGAATTTCTGTCTCTAAGCTAATTGAGTAATGTTTATTTTCTCCAGTCTGGCGATTTTCGACAATTAATTTTCCATCTTTTCGCCGTACCCAATAAACTATTATACCATGATTTTGTAACTGATGACAAAGGTGCATAAATAATCCATCAGAGGAACAAATAAATACTTCTTTAACTTGGGGATATGGTTTAAAAATTGCTGCGCCAAAAGCAATCATTTTAGCATCGGCGCTGTTTTTGCCGTTGGGAACATGAATTAATTGATAACCGCGATCGTACAAATCAGCATCTTGTTTTGCCAGCGATGTATTTCGCCAATTGGCAAAAGCAATTTTAATTAACTGCGGAGATTGCGCTAAACTAAGGAGAAACTTTTCCGCATTTAAGTCAATTTTCAGATTTTCCACATCTAAAAGCAACACCGAAACTACACCTTCAGCAGGAGAAATAATTGGATTATCCAGCGGCATATTTGAGAGCAAATTTTCTGAATCATTACTCTCGCTAACAGGTGTGACTTCTGTCATTGACTTTGATTCTAAAAAGGTGGCAACTTCTGGGGCAGAAATTTCCGTAGTTGACAATACAAAATTAGCTGCCTCTAAAAATTGTCGCCCACAATTTTTACACAAATAATTTTGTCTGCCGTTGCGGCGACCATTTTTGCGAAAAGAAGTAGATTGGCATTGGGGACATTTCATGTTTACCCTCAAAGAAACTGTCCTGACTTAGTGCATCTTTCCCACATAATATAAAAAAGGATGTTTTACAAATCTTAAAATAATGGCTAGAGATTTACGGGGATTTATTAAACTACTGGAGGAACGGGGACAATTACGGCGAATTTCGGCGTTGGTTGACCCAGATTTGGAAATTGCCGAGATTTCTAACCAAATGCTACAACGGGGTGGGCCTGCGTTAGTATTTGAAAATGTTAAAGGTTCTCCTTATCCTGTAGCGGTGAATTTAATGGGGACAGTGGAAAGGATTTGCTGGGCGATGAATATGCAGCATCCTTTGGAGTTGGAAGATTTGGGGAAAAAGTTGGCAATGCTGCAACAACCAAAACCTCCAAAAAAGATTGCCCAAGCGGTAGAGTTTGGTAAGGTGTTGTTTGATGTGTTAAAGGCGAAACCAGGAAGAGATTTTTTCCCATCTTGTCAACAGGTGGTAATTCAAGGTGATGATTTAGATCTTAATCAAATTCCGATGATTCGCCCTTATCCGGGTGATGCGGGGAAGATTATCACGTTAGGATTGGTGATTACTAAAGATTGCGAAACGGGAACACCAAATGTAGGGGTTTATCGCTTGCAATTGCAATCTCGCAACACTATGACTGTGCATTGGTTGTCTGTGCGAGGTGGGGCGAGACATTTACGCAAGGCGGCGCAAAATGGGAAGAAGTTGGAAATTGCGATCGCTCTAGGTGTCGATCCTCTAATTATTATGGCAGCTGCAACTCCGATTCCTGTAGATTTATCTGAATGGTTATTTGCTGGATTATACGGTGGTTCTGGTGTGCAGTTGGCGAAGTGTAAAACCGTAGATTTGGAAGTTCCCGCAGATTCAGAATTTGTTTTAGAAGGGACTATTACACCAGGGGAAGAGTTGCCAGATGGCCCGTTTGGGGATCACATGGGATATTACGGCGGCGTGGAAGATTCGCCATTAGTTCGTTTCCAATGTGTGACGCATCGGAAAGATCCGATTTATTTGACGACTTTTAGCGGTCGTCCGCCGAAGGAAGAAGCGATGATGGCGATCGCGCTTAATCGCATTTACACCCCAATTTTACGCCAACAAGTCTCCGAAATTGTCGATTTCTTCCTCCCAATGGAAGCACTAAGTTACAAAGCAGCAATCATCTCCATTGATAAAGCATATCCCGGACAAGCAAGACGCGCCGCATTAGCTTTTTGGAGTGCCTTACCTCAATTTACTTACACCAAGTTTGTAATTGTAGTGGATAAAAATATCAATGTGCGCGATCCCCGCCAAGTCGTTTGGGCAATTTGTTCTAAAGTAGACCCCACAAGAGATGTATTTATTCTGCCAAATACACCTTTTGACAGTTTAGACTTTGCCAGTGAAAAAATCGGTTTAGGTGGCAGAATGGGCATAGATGCAACTACCAAAATCCCACCAGAAACCGAGCACGAATGGGGCGCACCTTTGGAGTCCGATCCCGGCATAGCGGCGATGGTTGAAAGACGCTGGGCGGAGTATGGTTTAGCAGATTTAGAACTAGGAGAAGTCGATCCAAATTTGTTCGGTTATGATGTGAAATAGATAGCTTAATCTACCCAATTTATTTGGGTGCAGGATACCGTTTCAAAAAAATCACATAGTTGTCGGGTGGGAGTTAGTAGCTACCCACCCGGAGGGTATGTTTGAGAATGTTGAAAAACTGTTCTCAAGCAAAGCTATTTATCTAAAGTCCACAACTTTAAATAGCTGACAAATGATTACTCCCCAAGAAACACTTTACGACAAAGGCGGTATCCGAATTACTTCAACTCTACTGCGAAATGGAAATACATCCTATCGAATCCGCGATTTGCATCGTTTTACTAGAAGTGAAGAAAAGGTGATTGTCAATCAATCACGAACTGACTTGGTAATTATTGGTGTGCTGTTATTAATGTTTGGCCTTTTGTTGTTGCAACCCTTGGCAGTTATCATAGGATTGATTATGATTATCCTGGGGTCAAATAGTAGTTTTGAGCAAGTGGAATATGTCCTAACTATTATTACGAATAAAAACCAAGAAATTAGGATTGCCAAAACGAGTAGAGAAGAAATGAACACAATTCAAGAAACTTTGGAAAGAGCAATTTATTATTCCGCACCTGGAAGGGAAGGTGCTAATTAACCCAAGTTGCTAGTTATTAATTTTGAATATTTTTTTAGGCTGTAGGGTGCGTCAGAGTCATAAAATTAGTGATTATATCCAGAATTTGGCGCTCTGACGCACCCTACTGAATATAACTAGCAACTTGAGTTAATTAGTAAATAGAGTGTTAATTTGAGGAGAAAAGAGAGTTTTTGTATAAGTTATAAGTCTTGTTTTTAAACGCAGATGAACGCAGATGATTTAATTAGATATTTCGATTGTGGCAAGAGATATAATGTTTATAACCTACTCGCTGAGGTAAATCCATGCCTTCTCCATTTCCAGGTATGAATCCCTATTTAGAAAATCCTAGCTTATGGCCTAGTGTACATCACTTTTTTATTAGTAAAATTGCCGAGTTTTTATCTCCTCAATTACGTCCTAAATACATTGTTGCTGTGGAAGTACGAGTTTATGAAACCTTTGGGGAAAATTTGTTAGTTGGAATTCCTGATGTCACTGTACAGCGTCAACGAAGTACAGTAAATCCCTCTTCAACCAATGTTACTGTTGCTGCACCTCCAGCACAACCAATAACGGTAGAAGTTCCAGTTGCCGAAAGTATTAGACAGGGATATTTAGAAATTCGAGATGTGGCGAAAAAAGAGGTAGTAACAGTAATCGAAATTCTCTCACCTGTAAACAAACGTCCTGGGGAGGGAAGGGAAGCATATACAGAAAAACGAAAGAAAATATTAGGGAGTTTGACGCATTTAGTAGAAATTGATTTATTGCGAAATTGGCAAGCGATGCCGTTTTCTAGTAATGGTATAGAAAGTGATTATAGGATTTTGGTTTGTCGTGGCGATCGCCGTCCTTCAGCAAATTTATATGCTTTTAATTTACGAGATGTAATTCCTAAATTTCCCATTCCTTTAAGGTCGGAAGATGAGGAACCTGTGTTAGATTTACAGAATATACTGCATAATATTTATGATATTGCTGGTTATGATTTACAGATTAATTATAGTCGGGAATGTGTCGCAGCTTTATCAGAAACAAATGCAGCTTGGGTTGATGAAGTTTTGCGGGAGCAAGGATGAAGATAATGATTGTGTTGTTTTGCGATCGAACTTAGGCAGAGGTAGATAATGATTCAGGAATATATTCAGAAAGCAATGGAAGCGGCGCACTACGAAATGCTTGAGGAAGATGAAGGTTTTTATGGGGAAATTCCTGGCGCAACAGGCGTATGGGCAACAGGTAGTACTTTGGAAAGCTGTCGCCAGGAACTATTAGAAGTGCTGGAAGAATGGATACTGATTGGAATTGCTATGAATCATAAACTGCCTAAATTCGACCTAATCAACTAACTGTTATCTCAGGTAAGAGGTTAAATCATTATCAATTCATGATAAAGCATTTCTTCTGAGGAATTCTTCAAGTAAATTTTCGCAAATTTCTAAAGCTTTCCTAAAATAACCATTTACTTTGCGTAAATTGTTTATTTCTTCTTGATTTTTATCGGGTTTTATTTGTAAATCTGATATTTGATCATCCAAAGAATGAATAGTATGTCTGAGTTTCTTGATTATCTCTTTAGCACTACGAGCAATCTCTCGTTTTGCTACATCTTTTTGCGTTAAGATAACCTGCTCAAAAGATACTACAAATTTGGCAGCTTCACGAACAGCCGAATCAGGTGATTGGGCAAACAAAGCTCCAACACCAGTACCAGCACTAGCACCAAGAATTGCTCCTCCACCAACAATAACAGTAAATCCACCTGCCATACCTAATCCACCTGCTGCAATTGCACCTCCACCAAGAGCGGCTAAAACGGCTGAAATTGCTGCTGCACCAGAAAGTCCTGGTGCAAGTAAGGGAGCCAGTAACGGAACAATTACAGGTACTGCAATAGCAGCAGCTACTACTGCTAACACAGCTGCCCCTATCAAGCCGCCTAGTAAATAGTTCAGTGGATTTGATTGCGAACCTGAAATTTCATTGCTCCATCTTTCGTAACTGGACTTAAATTTTTTAACATATTCTTTTTCTACTGACAGCCATTCAGCTATAGATTCCAATCTACCTACAATCCTTTGACGGTAAGTATCAGCAAGGTTGAGTTTTATGTATTTCTCGTCTTCCTTTGTTCGTAAAGGAAAGTAAAGACGAAAAAGCACCACTTCCATTAAAATTGAATAAAGCGGACGTTTTTTGTCAAGGGAACGCTTTTCAAGCTCTATTTCTTGTTTTATCTCAAATAAATCAACAACCAAAGTGTATGAATCTTCACCAGTATTATTTGGTAATTGACTTTTTAATAAATCCTCTACAGATGCTTTCCATTTATTTAACCATTGACGTTTGATTCGTTTAGTTTCGGAATCTATTTCATAGTCAATATCCTCAGTTCCTAAAAAATATTGAAGGCTAAATAGAATTCTTGTCTGACGAAACGATAGCGCAAATTCATCCATAACCAGTAACCTCAAAATCTCTACTTTATATAGAGTACCCAGAACAGGCTGGAGAGTAACATAAATTGCTATCTCTCATAAAAAAACGATTTTCACCCTTATCCCTTCTCCCTAATCACCTTCTATCTCGCTAAAGATGTAAGTTTCTCAGAATAAAAAAATGACTATTCCCATGTTTCAATTTAAATATCCTGTGAAACAAAGCGACCCGCCTCTTTCTCCCAGAGAAACATTGCCGACAATGTATGATTTACCCAGCGAAAACCCGGAGGAACCAGGTTTGCCTGATGAGTTTCATGATTTGCAACCCCAACTTTTGAGTTTTACTTTTCGTCCGCGCCAGTTTTTTCCCGAACAATTGTTTTGCGGAAGTGACATGAATCTTTATTACGATGTCCGTCATCAAAATTGGTACAAACGACCAGATTGGTTTGGGGTTGTAGGAGTTCCGAGACTTTATGATGGGGGAGATTTACGCCTGAGTTATGTAATTTGGCAAGAAGGAATTAGTCCTTTTGTTGTAGTAGAATTGCTTTCTCCTGGTACGGAAAAAGAAGATTTGGGAGAGACAAGTAGTAGTGTTAATCAACCTCCTACTAAGTGGGAAGTTTATGAGCGAATTTTGCGGGTTCCTTATTATGTGGTGTTCGATCACTACACTGATACATTAAGAGTATTTAGTTTAGTATCTGGTCGTTATCAAGAATTAAATTTAACAACAGAATCAAAAGTTTGGATGCCTCCGTTGGAATTAGGTTTAGGATTGTGGCAAGGTGAATATCAAGGAATTAATCGTTTATGGTTGCGTTGGTATGATGAACAGGGAAATTTGATTTTGACGGATGCAGAAAGGGAAAATCAACGTGCAGAAGCAGCGGAACAACGCGCCATAGAAGCGGAACGTCGGGCGGAAATTTTAGCTCAACGATTGCGAGAGTTGGGAATTGAAATGTAGGATTTGAGAAAGCGATCGATTTAGTTGGATTTAATGAAGTGCGATCGCCCTACCTCTATTCCAAAAGTAATAAGTAATCCTGCTTAATCCATTTGATACAAATCCCTAGTATGACGCACTACCCTTACTAAATGTGGCAATTTATTTAGTAAAGGGACTTAAGAGCGCGAGAGTTTTTATGTATCAACCAAAAGAATCAGAATTAAGAAAACCCGAAAAAACTACCGATATCCGAGTTACTGCTACTACAAAAATTTGGTCTTTTGCTACGGGAATGTTTGCTTTTTGGATGATTTTTTCACCAGCTAAAAGTAATGTTACTGTACCAGTTGTACTTGCTTCTAGCGCCGCAGCAGGAACGGCTTTTGTCTGGCTTTCGGATGAAAAATTGTCAGAATCTTTAGAAGAAGAGCAAGTAGAAAAAATTGAAAGACGGCTGGATAAGTTAGAAACAATTGCTGCTGCTGAAGATTTTGAAATGTGGTTGACAACCAAATATATAGCATCAAGAAATTAGAAAAAAATGTACGTTGTTGCGCTTTAGCGCCAGATCTTGCACCAGTGCCAAAATTCGCCTGCGAATTGATTCGCAGGCGGGCTAAAATGACAAGTGCAAGATCTCAATATTAATTAACTAGAGATTCTCACCTCTCGCAATCTTCGGTAACGTTTGGGTTTATTCTCAGGTAAAGGTGCAGTCATCAGTAAAACTCTATCTACTAGCCAAGGGGCAATTTTTTGACCCAAAACTGCTAAATGACTTTGCCATCCGATTAAAATTTCGGACTGTTCTTTTTGCAATCCAGTAATTAGCGATCGAGCAACTTTTTCGGTAGTTGTTGCTTGTACCCATTTAAACCATTGCAATTCTTTAACCATGTCGGTATCTGTTAAAGAAGGTAGCAACGCTACTACTCGAATATTGTGTGGTGCTAGTTCACCCCGCAAAGCTTGGGTAAATCCTAAAATAGCAAACTTGGTAGCAGAATAAGTCGCCATTGTCGGTGCAGCTATCTTACCCATTAAGCTAGAAACATTGACAATTGTACCTTCTTTTTGTGCCACCATGCGTCGCGCAATAATCCGCGTCATGGCATACATTCCCATCAAATTAATCGCAATCTCTTGCTGAACATTTGGCAAAGGAGACTTCAAGAAAGGTGATTGATGCGCGACTCCAGCACAGTTAATTAAAAGATGAATTGGGCCATAATCTCGCCAAGCTTGAGCGATCGCAATATTCACCTTTACTAACTGCGACAAATCCAAAGGTAGGGTGACAACTTCTACCCCTAGAAGTTCAATTTCTGCGGCAACTTCTGCTAAACGTTGGCGATCTCTGGCGACTAATAACAAGCGTTTTACACCATTTTTTGCTAGTTCAAGAGCGATCGCACGACCAATTCCACGAGAAGCTCCAGTAACTAGAGCCGTTTTTCCTTGAATGTTCATAAAAACCTCCAAAGTAGGAGTCTCACACCACTTTTAGTCACCGAGTTGAGAAATTTCGCTAACAAAATCTCGGTTGGTAATGAGACAAAAATCACTCATAATCGACTTGAAAAACTCAAGACATTTCTCAGAAACATTGCAGGGAACCTCATTTTCGTAAATTTAATCTGAGATCTGCCTTAAAGTTGGAATCAGAAAAGTTTAAAGTTGATAGAAACTACCCAAAGTAACCGAGTCAAGTACCAAAATTATTAGTCATAGACATAGTTCAACCAACAACAAAGATGTTTCTCCTCCGCCTAGTGGTAAACGTGGAGCCGTCAGAAAAACATCTTCAGGCAATTCTGGAATCACTCACAATGTAGAGCATGGGTAGTACATCTCCTAAAGTACGAGCATCTGTCGAATCCAGCCATAGGCACACATTAGCAACTAAATCAAGAAATTGCAATATTTTTTTATGAAAATTCTGTGACGTTTATGTGACAAAAATGAGAAACAGAAGATTTGTGAGTGCAAACGCCCATACAGTGAGGCTGATAGCAACCGAGAAGCTAAAAGTAGTATCATTGGTGAACAAGTTACAAATAATTTGCCGGACAAAATTGGATGCCTAAAGACAGATTCTACTGGTATAAATCAGCTATTCAACTGCGAGGTTCAGTTCTGCCAAATGTTTTACCACGCGCTATATTTTGCGGTTTAGTAAGTGTGGTGATTTCGATAATGTACTATTTTGGCTGGGCGGTATCTTTGCCTACTTTGGCTAGCTTGATCCCAAATGTTGTATTGGGTTTACTATTAGTTTTTCGGACTAACACAGCTTACGAAAGATTTTGGGAAGGACGCAAGCTCTGGGGAATCATTACTAATAATACCCGTAATCTAGCTCGACAAATTTGGGTTTCAGTAGAAGAAAAAGAACCACAAGATAGAGATAACAAAATCGCAACATTAAGACTTTTAGTTGCTTTTGCTGTTGCTACTAAATTACACTTACGAGGCGAGTCTGTTAATGAAGAATTAGAAGGAATAACAACGAAAAATCAATATGATAAACTTAAAGAAATGAACCACCCTCCCTTAGAGGTGGCTTTTTGGATTTCAGATTATTTGCAACAACAATATGAACGTAATTGTTTGAATAGCTACCAGTTAACAGCATTGCAGGAATTGATTAATAGCTTAGTAGATTGTTTAGGAGGTTGTGAACGCATTTTAAGAACACCAATTCCCTTAGCCTATGCTATTCATTTGAAGCAGCTTTTGCTACTTTATTGCCTATCATTACCATTTCAGGTAGTTAAAGATTTCGGTTTTTTTAGCGGAATAATTGTCTTAATAATTAGCTTTACATTATTAGGTATCGAACAAATAGGCGTAGAAATTGAAGATCCTTTTGGTAACGATCCCAACGACTTACCTCTGGATACAATTTGTGCTAATATGCGCCGCAATATCGAAGATTTAATTAGCTTAGCTCCCTATGTTAGAGATGGGCAAAGTGATAAAATTTCCGCAGTGCCAAGGCAGGTAGAGAGTTAGTCAATGACGTTAGCTTAAGTAAAAAAATGGACTGGACTACACCACTAAAATTCCTCCAAAATGACTTTATTCACCGCCTGAAAAAGCAAAAAGTTGTGCCACATTCCCTGCTGGAAGCAAAAATTCGCGGTTGTCATAGTGAAATGATTACTATTAGCGAAGAACAGCTTGAAGAAATCCAAAAATTGTGCCAGCATCAAGCAGAGAGATTAGCGCAAAAACCGCCGGAAATCCCCAATAAATATGACTTTTGGCTAGAGTTTCAAGAACAATTTCAGCAAGAAGCTTATGAATATTTACTGCGGGAACAATTGGTTGATGCAAGTCTTAACTACTGTTTAGGAACTCAAGTAAAAAAACTGGAAATTGCTCCCATTGAGAATATAGAATTAGATGCTGAAGGAAACTTGGTTAACGAAAGTAAATTTAGTTATATACTAACTGATATACCAAGCGTAAAAATACAGGTTAATGTTTGCGATCGCCAAAGTTTAACTAGCCTCAAAAAAGATAAAGTGCGCTGGTGTGTTACCCCAGATGACCTAAAAAATCACCAAGTCTTATTATTTATGTGTTTACTGGGGTTTCCTGACTCCCCCACAGTAGCAGAAATTCCAACTATTTTTACAGGTTTTATCCCCACCAACCAAATTACATTCACAGGGCCGAAAACAGATCTGAAATTAACTGACCTACTCTACACAGGAGGAATAGGTTGTTATTTGGCATCTTTTCAGAAAGCAAATATAGCGATCGAAGAACAAATTATCATCTCAGACAATCTGCAAAACTTACCTGATGATAATTCTTTATCTCAAGAAGTTGTAGGTTGGAAATCTGCTTACACCCTGACAGGACATAATAACGGAATTAATAGTTTAGCTATCAATTTAGCAGGGGAAATTTTAGCTAGTGGCAGTCGCGGAGAAATTCGCCTTTGGGATTTGACAAATGGACAATTAATTAGCATTCTTTCAGAATATCCTTGGGTCAAAACTTGGGAAATAGATGAAATTAACGCCTTAGTTTTTAGCCCTGAAGATCATACTCTGATTAGTGGTGGAACAGACACAACCTTAAAAATTTGGCATCCCGGCGCTCAAGATTTAATTGATATTTTGGAACAGCATACTGGTGTAGTGCGTTGTTTAAGTCTTAGTGCTAACGGACAAATTTTAGCTAGTGGTGCAGACGATCGCAAAATTCATTTATGGAATCGTCGCCAGCGAGAAGCATCAGGTACTATTTCTTGGGGTGATGGAGTTCCCCATTCCCTTACTTTTAGTCACGATGGACATTTTATTGCCAGTGGTAGTTACCGCAAAATAAAAATTTGGTATTTGCAAGATGAAACAGGATCGCAATCCCCCAATGCTAAATTACTGCATACTTTAACAGCACATTCTCACATTGTTACCGGATTAATCTTTTGCCCGGATAATCAAACTTTAATTAGTAGCAGTCGCGACGGCACCATTAAAGTTTGGCACTGGAAAACCGGGAAACTAATTCACACAATTAAAGAAGATACAGGTGCCATTTATGCGATCGCCCTAGACCCCAAAGAAGGAATCATCGCCAGCGGCAGCGAAGACAACACCCTTCGCCTCTGGCATCTCTCTTCAGGAACACTCCTTGGCACCTTCACAGGTCACACCCTACCCGTAAACGCCGTCGCCTTCACCCCCGACGGAAAAACCCTCGTCAGCGCCAGCCAAGATAAAACCATTAAAGTCTGGAAACGTAGTTGAGCAGGGGTGCAGGAAAAATTAGAGCAAAAAAAACGAAAAAAGGGGTTGACAGCTTGGGAAATAGTGGATATTATTATAAAGGTGTGGACGACACGCCCCCATCGTCTAGAGGCCTAGGACACATCCCTTTCACGGATGCGACGGGGATTCGAATTCCCCTGGGGGTATCCCAGATAAAGACGAAAATACGAAAGGCGAAAGAAAGAGATTTTCTTATCGCCTTTTGTGTATATTAAGGGAAAATCCCCGAAGGGGAAAGGAATAATCCCAGACTTAACCCACTTACTTTTCTGCCAATTTATCCAGCTTTTCTCTGAGTGTTAAATTGAATAGAGAGCGTACCAAGAACAACAAGCATAACCCGGATAAAGCAAAAGCGATCGGAGCAAAAGCACGATACTGTCCCAAGAGTAACACAGCACCACCGAGCAGGGTAAACCCAGTTAAACAGGCCCAAATTAGAGTTTTAATGGCTAGATGAATGCGTTTGAGAATGCGATCGCTAGCCTCAGACTTAGTGCGAAATTGTAACTCACCACTAGCAATTCTTTCCTCCCAACGTTGCAGCGCCAGTTCCGTTTTACTAGGTTGCCGTAACCTATATTTAATATAATCTCGTGTTTGTCTAGCTAATTCCCCCACACTATTAATTCGTCCTCTAGACAAAGTTATACTTCTGACAAAAGGTTGAGCCGCAGCGACTAAACTATACTGGGGATCGAGAGTTCTCGCCACTCCATCCAGAGTAGTTAAGGACTTTAAAATATAAGTCATTTGTGCAGGTAAGCGGAAAGGTTGTTGCTCAAACATTACATACAATTCTTGACGAATTTCCCCAAAAGCTTGGAAATCGATCGGCTTTTCCGTAAACTTATCTAATAAAAAAGTAATCAATCGCTTCACCGGAGTCATATCAGCCACAGGCTCAATTAAACCCATATTAATTAAGCTGTCTAACACTGTTATAGTGTCCTTTCTTAAAACAGCAAAAAAAGTCTTCAGCATTTGCTCTTTTGCCAAAGACTTAACTTCTGCCATCATCCCAAAATCATAAAATATAATTCTCCCTTCCAAGCTAACAGCCATATTACCCGGATGGGGATCGGCTTGAAAAAAACCATCAATTAATAATTGTTGTAAGTAACAACAAATACCGATTTGATTAATTTTTTTCAAATTTAACCCACAAGTTTCCAAAGTTTTCTTGTCATCTATCTTAATTCCGGGAGCATATTCTAAAGTTAACACCTTGGTTGTAGTGTATTCCCAATATACTTTCGGCACCCAGAGATCGGGATTATTTTGAAAATTTTGCCGAAATCGATCGGCGTTTTTACCCTCTTGGATGTAATCAATCTCTTGATATAAAAGATTGAAAAACTCATTATAAATAGCTGATAAATCATACTTAATTGTCCAAGGTAAATAGCGCTGACAAAACTGTAGTAATTGCCGAAGAATTTTAAAATCTAACTTAAATAAATTTTCTAATCCCGGACGTTGAACTTTAACAACTACCTCTTCTCCCGTGTGTAACCAAGCGCGATGTACTTGACCTAAACTAGCAGCTGCGATCGGACAAAGTTGAAAATCACGATATAACACATAAATAGGCTTACCCAATTCCGATTCAACTACAGAAATAGCTTCTTGGGCTGTAATTTGGGGAACCTTATCTTGCAATTCCGATAAAGCTTTAACATACTCTAAAGGTAACAAATCCGCACGAGTAGATAACGCCTGTCCAATTTTAATAAAAGTTGGCCCCAAATCCACTAAAGTTGTCTTTAACCACTCGGCCCGACGTTTTTTATGTAAAACAGAATTATTCCGAAAAGTAGCATCCCACCACAAATAAAATATAAAAGTTATCGCTGCACTAAAAATATCGATTTGACGAGTCAGTTGGGAATATTTAGGTCTTTGCCAGCGGGACAGTTTTGGCGGATTTGGCGTAGCAGTTATAGCCATAGAATTTAGAATGAGGAATTCCAGATTGGCTCTCAAAGTTGATGAGAGTAGAAAAACCCACTCAAAGCGAACCTACTCTGGTTTGAATCATGAAGATCACCAATCATCACATTAACTTATGGGCTGTAGATATTTCAATTAGTACAACACCATCAGAAAAGCAAAATTTGTTTATCCCCCCTGCATTTGCGGTAAAGTCAGGGTAAAGCAAGTTAACCATGACTGACTATCGCTCATCGGAGAGCTAGAAACAGTAATTACCCCATTCAAATGTTCTACCAAACATTTGACCAAAGCTAATCCTAAACCAGTACCTTGAATTCCTTTTTGCATCACCCCCTCACCGCGACGGAACTTCTCGAAGATATATTCCTGTTCTGCTGGTGAGATGCTAGAACCAATATTCGAGAGTGACAAAACAATTTGTGGTACTTTTTGATTAGCTTGGTAAATAGCACGCAACACAACTTTTGTATCTGGTTCTGAGTACTTACCTGCATTTGTGAGTAGTTCGGTGAGAATGCGGTTGACGCTATCAGCATCAGTATCTAACACTAGCGATCGCTTTGGCAGATGCACCTCCATACTTAATCCCTTAACCGACCACTTCTCGGTAAAAGACTGCTCTAACCTTTGAATCATCTCCCTCATATCAACTTTTTGGGGTTGGAGTTGAGATTTGTGAGACTCCAACTCTTGTAAAGTCAGCAAATCATTGATCAAATTAATCTCTAAATTACACTGTTGCTCCAAAATATCCAGATACCTTACCTGACGCTCTACAGGCAACCCGGGTTGACGTAACATACAAATTGCCATTCTCATGCTTGCCAAAGGGTTTCGCATTTGGTCACTCATCGTACTGAGAAACTCATCTTTGAGCGCATTTAACCGACGTAACTGGTCAATTTGTTGGCGAGTCTTTTCATACAGTTTAGCCTGAACAGACAAACTCCACTCTAACTGAGCCGTTCTTTCTTCCACCAAAGCTGAAGTTTGCCGCAATGTCTGAAACTGGAGAATAGCGATACTCAACTGGGCACTGACTAACTCTACCAATTCCAACTCCTCAGTTAGCCAAGCACGGGGTTGACGTTGCTGTAACGCCAAAAAACCCAACACTGTCCCCTGACTTTCTAAAGAAATCAACAGTAAGTTTGGCATACTGTCGAGGTCAAAAACTGTGGCTACACACTCAGCAGAATCATTACAAGAAATGCAGCGTTTGTCTTTCAAAATTAACGGCTTGGGAGTATGTTGGTAAGCCATCTGACACAAATCACATTCCGATAGCCAAAAAGATGAGTTAATTGAACTTGGCGAGGGTTGATTTCCTTCTGAAGTAGGGGTAAGCCATTCATAAATCACTGTGGCTTTAGCTCTCGGAATTGGCTTTTGGGAACGATTTTTTATCAGTGGATCTACGTATTTCAATAATAAGATTAGACTCCGCTCAATCTGTAGAGTCCGTACTAGACCATCTACAGCTAACTTGAGAATTGGATCTAGTTCGGTACAACTACGGATGGCGATCGTTAACTGGTTAAGCAAAGCTTGATGCCTTGATGAGGTGTCAACTTGTTTATACAAATGAACTTGTGATATTGCCATTGTTATTTAGTCCGACAAAGCTGAGAATTTTTGCTGTTTTTGATGCAGTCTGGCAGTAGGAACTAAATCCCAAAAGCAACATTACCCTGTTAAGATTTAAACTTGCTTTATGGTAAATTAGGTTACTTATAAGCAGTTTGCTTTTGGGTAGAAATGATAAATGTTCGGAAGTATTTGAGTACTGGAAACATTCATCCTCCGCTAACAATAATTTTTGGGAGAGTTTTTCCATCTAAGCCTGATTTGATATATAAGTATTTTTGGCAATATGGTATTTGCCTAATAAGTCAGACTTATAGAAAGTGCTTTGACAGAACCTCTATTACTGACACAACTGGCACTAGATTATCCTTAACGGAGAAAACTAGCATCCGTGTTTTCTCTAGAGATCAACTAAATTGAAGTACTAAGGACAAAAAATTCCTACTTAACGCTGAGTCGATCGCTTTTTTTGGGCTTCTTTCAAAGCTACTTCGCTACTTTGGCGATACAGCACCAGGCGATTTTGCGCTAATTTGTAGCGCTGGTCATCAGCTGGTACATTACTCATATAATCCGAAGCCTTTTGCCAGGTAGCAGCTATTTCTAACCACTGCGCCGGAGTTTCGGCAACTTGACCTGCGGCTACAGCTTGTTCTGCTAGTTTCACCGCCATGCTAAAGGAATCAGTGGGTAGGGATACACTGGTTTGCTGAACCACAGCTTTCGCAGTGTTGGCTGGTCTATTACCAGATGATAAGTTGGGCAAAGTGGGAAGAGAAGAATCTAATTTTTTCGCCCTGGTTTGACTTGCTGGGCGAGTTATACTCTGATAAATCCAAGAGCTAACTAATGACACTGATAAACTCAATAATGCTCCGACGATTATGCCTCGCCTCCATTGTTGCCGAGAACGTTCCACAGGAGTTAAAGAAGATTTTAGTGTCGGTTGCTTACCCAAACTAACTTTCTGCTCTGATAAAATTTCTGCCCAGCTATCCCAGAAATGACGCTTGGGTAGTTTGATTTCCTCCACCCAGAGTAATTTATTCTCTGGATCGCGGTTAATTTCTTCTAACCAGATTAATTTCTGTTCCTGAATAATGCGACTATTAATTTTAGCCCGACGAATATGGCGCGGGCTAATACTGGTCAATATTTCCTGGATTTGCGGCACTAAGGTGGATTTTTCCAGTTTATCGGCTTTTTCAGCTTCACATAGCAATTGTAATAAGTCATTTTCTCGCACGGCTCTAGTTCTGACTCCAGTATCAGCCAGTTTGTCATTAAGGAGTTGAATGATGGCCGCTACGCTTCCACTTCTTGCTTGCTTAGCAACGTTCTCTTTCGGATTTACCATTTTCGGATCGGCAATTGTTAGCTAGTTGCTCATAACAGGTAAGGTCAAATCATTAGTTTAGAGTAGCAGTTACACAGGTAGACGCAAATAGACTTAACTGAAATTTTTTTAGTTTAAGGTTACTATTGACTCTGCCAAATGGCAAGATTAACACAAAAATTACTCTCTATTCCTGATAAATTATGCTTTACTCGGAAACAAACAAAGCTAAAGGGGTGGCAACTCATGGTTAAAATTGTGGAAGTACTTCCTTCTCAGGCCGATTTAATTTCCCGATCGCTAGATCTAGTAAGCGAAAAAATTACCGAAGCGATCGCACTACGGGGAATTTGTACCATTGCCCTTTCCGGCGGCAGTACACCCAAAGCGCTTTATGAAGCGATCGCCACCCAAAACCTCCCTTGGGAAAAAATTCATGTATTCTGGGGCGACGAACGCTACGTCCCA
This sequence comes from Floridaenema aerugineum BLCC-F46, assembly GCF_041929345.1. NCBI lineage: Bacteria > Bacillati > Cyanobacteriota > Cyanophyceae > Aerosakkonematales > Aerosakkonemataceae > Floridanema > Floridanema aerugineum. The sequence continues at coordinate 80,842 of NZ_JBHFNQ010000090.1, read as the reverse complement.
CCAGACCATCCCGACAGCAATCAAAAAATGGCTCGGCAAGCTTGGTTAGATCGAGTAAACATACCCAGCAGCAATATTCATCCCATGCCCACCGCAGCAGACAATCCCGCAGCGGACGCAGGGCAACACGAAAGTGAATTACGAGAATTCTTTTCCTATTCAGCTGGGGAGTTGCCAATTTTTGATATTGTTTTATTAGGAATGGGAGATGATGGGCATACTGCTTCTTTGTTTCCCCACACAGAGGCACTGCAAGTAAGCGATCGTTTAGTTACCGTAGGCAACAAAGACGGACAACCCCGCTTAACCTTTACAGTACCTTTAATCAACAACGCTCGTAATGTGGTATTTATTGTTGCGGGTGCCAATAAACAGGCTGCCCTAGCCCAGGTTTTTGCTCCAGAAGCCGACGCAATGACCTATCCTGCCCGACTAATTCAACCTCAAGGACAACTTTGGTGGTTATTAGATGAATCAGCAGCCAAAAATCTAAATTTAGTTACCTCAGAACCATAATAAAATTTATTTAGGAGAGCAACTGGAAATACCTAAAATTCCCCCAAATCCCCTTGACAATAATCTCTAGGTAAAAAACTTCATGATTGTTTGTCCAAACTGCAATCACCAAAATCCAGATGGCGCAGTACAATGCGAAGCCTGTTACACCCCCTTACCCGCGACTACTAGTTGCCCCAACTGTGGTGCGCCAGTACAAACAGATGCTAGTTTCTGTGGTCAGTGCGGTTTTAGTCTCCAGAATAAAGCAGAAGCAGAAGCCGAAGCAGAACCACAAACAGCGGCACCCCCGACAGTGGCGATCGGTTCTCATGCAGAATCTTCCCTGCCGGACTTAGCAGCACCAGATCCCTTGGTGCAAGCAGATCCCTTAGTTGTCAGTTCTTCTGTACCCGAAAGAGAAAATTTGAGTGCTGTATCAAATTTACCCCCATCTGCACCACCATTCACCCCAGTGATGGCATCCGGTAACAGCGCCACACCCAATCAAGGAAACATTGCTCCGACTCGGATTCAGCAACAAAAAGCTTTGCTGAATCATGTTCAAACTAAAACCAATATTGAATTACCACAAAATTTATCAATTATTCATTTGGGAAAACCTAATGAGCAAATTCCCCCAGATATCGACGTTTCTGGATTTCCCAATTCTGAGGTAGTTTCCAGAGTCCACGCAGATATTCGAGTTGAGGGAGATGCCTACTATATTGAAGATGTGGGAAGCTCTAACGGAACATACATTAACCATACGCCGTTGCCAAAGGGTAATCGACATCGATTGCGTTCTGGCGATCGTATTTCCCTGGGTAAGGGAGATCTTGTAACATTCTTATTTCAGCTTTCCTAGTCGATTTGACCCAGAGTTGACACTACCAATGTGATTACACTAAACCTACTACATCCGCTTCAGTCGATTCCCATTCAAAGCTGGACTTTTGAAGCAGAATCGCTGATCCGGATCGGACGTGCCACCGATAACGATGTGATTCTTTATAGCGCCGTAGTCTCCCGCTATCATGTGGAACTGCGTCGTCAAGGTTCCAATTGGGAAGTAATTAATTTGGGTGCTAATGGCACATACTTAGAGGGTAAACGCATCACTGAAGCACCGATTAAAGATGGAGTGATGATTCGCTTAGCTCGCTCAGGGCCCCAAATTCAAATCCATCTGGGAAGTTCTGGTACGAAAGATGGACAAAAGACGACTTCGCAAAAACCAGTATCAGGAGAAGCGAAGCCAAAAGAAAAGTCCAGAGATACTTTAATTTATCCCAAAGGTGAACAACAAAAAGAAGACAGCACCGAATTAGATTATTAACTCAAGTTGCTAGTTATAAGATTGAGGCTGGTATGCAAAATGTAATAAGCTGATTTAATGTGGTGATGTGGTAATCATCACATCATTTTTATCTCCATGCAGCTGAACGGCGCAGCGCCTTACTCCCTGTCTCTAAAAAGTGCCATTGACTCTCATACCGTGACAGTCACTCTGGATACTCCTGTGATTGATGTACTGCACCTGATGGCCCAGATGCGAAGTAGTTGTCCAGTAGATACTGGGTCACGATCAAAAGAAACAGATGTGAGTTCTCCACAGGCTTTCAAAAGAGCTAGTTGTGCTTTGGTGATGAAAGACTCTGAGTTAGTCGGGATATTCACCCAAAGGGATATTGTGCGGCTAACGGCGATCGGCATGAACTTCCAAGGGGTGAAAGTCGCTGAGGTGATGTCCAGTCCGGTAATTAAGCTGATCGAATCAGATTCTCAAGATATTTTTACCGCTTTGTCAGTTTTTCGTCAACATCGGATTCGCCACTTACCTGTTTTAAACTCCCAAGGTGAATTGATGGGACTGCTGACACCTAAGAGTATTCGCGCCTCCATGCAACCAGCTAATTTGTTGACGCGGTTGTGGTCTGTGGGGGATGTGATGAACACTCAGGTGATTCGCGCACCCATGACTACATCGGTTTTGCATTTAGCGCAGTTGATGGCAGAGTACAAGGTAAGTTGTGTGGTAATTACCCGGATGGAAGAGAACAAAACTTTAGAGATTGGTAATCCATTACGAAATTACATCGTACCTATGGGAATTGTCACTGAAGGGGATATTGTGCAGTTTCAGGCGCTAGAACTGAATTTATCCCAAATGCAAGCCCATGAGGTGATGAGTTCGCCACTGTTTTGTTTAAATCCTTCCGATTCATTATGGATTGCTCATCAACAGATGCAGCAGAGTCATGTCCGGCGTTTGGTAGTCACAGGTGAGCAGGGGGAGTTGTTGGGTATTGTTTCCCAAACTAGCTTGTTGAAAGTTCTCGGCGCTACGGAAATGTATGGGGTGATTGAAGATTTACAGCGAGCGGTGGACGAACGGACGACGGAATTAAGAGAAGCTAATCAAAGATTGCAGAGGGAAATTTTTTCCAGGGCGTTAGCGGAAGTAGAATTGCAAAAGGCTCATGATGATTTGAAAAGGCAGGTTGAGGAACGAACTGCTGAGTTAAAAGCGGCTAATGAGTTGCTCAAACAAGATATTGCTAAACGACAAAAGGTGGAAGAAGCTTTGCGTCGCCGAGAGGTAGAATTACAAGAACAAGCGGCTCAGTTAGAAGCTACTTTACATCAGTTGCGATCGACTCAAGCTTCCCTAATTCAAGCGGAAAAAATGTCTAGTTTGGGTCAGTTAGTGGGGGGAATTGCTCACGAAATTAATAATCCGGTTAGTTTTATTCATTGTAATTTGCCCTACGCTAGTCAGTATGCGCGAGATTTATTAGATGTGGTGCAACTTTATCAAAAGTATTATCCGCTTCCAGTGCCAGAACTTCAAGTTCGGGCTGAGGAAATTGATTTGAATTTTGTGTTGGAAGATTTGCTAAAGTTACTTAGTTCGATGCAAATTGGGGCGGAAAGAATTCGCCAGATTGTTTTGTCTTTGCGGAATTTCGCTCTGTTGGATCAAGCGGAAATGAAACCTGTGGATTTGCATGAGGGAATTGATAGTACTTTATCTCTTCTGCAAAATCGGTTGAAGGGAACTCCAGAATATCCAGGGATTTTGGTGATTAAGGAGTATGGGGATTTACCTCTGGTAGAGTGTTATCCTGGACAGCTAAATCAGGTGTTTATGAATGTGCTTAATAATGCGATCGATGCTTTGGAAAGATGCGATACTGGTCGGTGTCCTGCGCCTTGTATTCGCATTCGCACGGAGTTGCTTGAGGGTCTGGGGGAGAATGCGATCGCTAATCAATCTCGACAAAATTCTTCTCTTTCTATTGGTAAGTTTCCTTGGTTGGCAATTCGGATTCTTGATAATGGCCCCGGTATGTCTGAGGATGTTATACGTAAACTCTTCGATCCTTTTTTTACCACTAAACCAGTAGGTCAAGGAACTGGGTTAGGATTATCAATTAGTTATCAGATTGTCGTGGAAAAACACGGTGGTCAATTAAAGTGTATTTCCGCGCTAGGACAGGGTACAGAAATGGTGATTGAAATTCCTATTAGGCAAAATAAATAACTTAAAGTTGGTAGTAATATCATGTCCGGTCGATTATCGATAATGTAGAGACGTTATATATAACGTCTCTACAAGGTGTTGGAAAAAAGATATTATGACCGAGCGACCGGACATGATATTACTAGCGAACGTGATCGGAGAGTAACTGGTAATAGGTAGTAGGTAGTGGGTAATGGGATTCTTACTACCCACTATCTATAAAAGCTTCAATCTTATAACTAGCAACTTGAGTTAAATAATTGTAAGTATTCGGTTTACAGTTAGTTACATCGGAATTGGGTAACTATACTATTGCGGGAATTGTCGAACCATTCTTTAATTGATATGCTGGACATAAGCGGCGCAATGTCGTAACAATTATACACATAAATATGTTCCCAATTTTATAGCTGTGATTACTTTAAATCTGTTACATCCTAGCCAGTCTACCCCGGTTCAAAGTTGGACTTTTGACGCTGAACCTGTAATTAAGATTGGTCGTTCTAAAGAGAATGATGTGGTGGTTCTTAGCTCTGTTGTGTCTCGGAAACATATTGAGCTAGTACATAATGGTTCGGAATGGGAAATTGTTAGTTTAGGTTCCAATGGAACTTATGTGAACGATCGCCCGGTGAAAAAAACAAAAGTTAATGATGGCATGATTGTCCGTTTAGGAAATTCCGGGCCAAAAATTCAAATTCAATTAGAAGTGGGAGATCCTGATAAAGTTAACAAAAAATCTGAGTCTAAGAGATCGTCTGGAAATAGTTCAGACCCATCAAGAGATAAAATGACTTACTTAACTATTCCTCCCGAATGATTTAAGGAAGTACTGATTTTCGCTCGTTAATGCTGCATTCACAACTTCTGCCAAAATGTAGCATCACTGCTGAAGAAAGACCCGCCCATAAAGGTGTATCTACATCAGCTTTTTGTAATGCTTCAGCTGCCCAATTATTACAAGTTCTCAGTATTGAGTAACTCCCATTCGCTGCATAAAATCCACTACTAGATAAGTGACCATTGGCTATTCTAATTGGCTGATTCTGTGAATTGAATTGAAAAGTATTCTGGATAAATTGAGTTAATTTTAAGTAATCGGTTTTAGTAACTTTTACGCATTTAAGTTCTCGATTTTGGGGAAGTTCAGACAATCCTTGGACAAGAATTGTGGAAGGAGTAGGTAAAAATAGTGCTTTGACAGCAGTAATGAGATTTAATTCTGCCAGGGTAGGAGTTTGAATATAGAAATCTCGATCGCCCCAACCAAAGGTAAGATATTTGTAATTATCTGTAGCATCTTTCCCGATCGCAGAAATGTTAAGAAATTCCCGCCAATCAACTAAGTTATTGCTGACGGGAAGGACAATATTTATGTGCATTCCATCGTCGATCGCACAAACGGAATAATCACATTTTTCTTGGGTATTATTGCAGTTAATTACTGGTGTAAAATAACCAATAGCTAATAAGGTAATCAAGGAAACTTTACCAAACAAAGAATAGTAGAAAAGTTTTTTGAGACGAGTTTTTTTCTTTTCGGTTGGTGAGTTAACCATAAAATTTTTCTTAAATATAGGCATAGTTAATTAAGGTTAATCTAGTCTAGGGTAATGAATCTGATTCAAGATAGAGTAAAATTTAAGTATATTTTACTTAAAATTTTCTAGCAACCTTATTTAAGCAATTAGGAGGTAATTTATGGATACACAAGAATCAGTGATTAAGCAAAGTCAACTAATTAATCTGTTAGTGCTCGATCGCCACACCGCAGAAGAGTTAGGAAGGGTAGACCATTTATGGTTAAATACGCAAACTCATCAAGTATTAGGTTTAACTTGTAAGTCAGGTTTTTTGGGTAGCAGTAAACAACGAGTACTTTGGCAACAAATTGAATCAATTGGCGAACATAGCATTTTGGTAAATATTAACCGTGAGGAGTTTACTAATCCAGAAAAACCTGATGAAGTATATTCTTTAATTGGTCATGAAGTATGGACGGATACTGGTAGTAAGGTTGGTAAATTAGTAGATTATTTAATTGTTGCTGAAACAGGTGCGATCGTTAATTATTTGTTTACTTCTAGTGGGTGGAAGGGAATTTTAAATGGTCTTTACATTTTACCCATTTCTAAAATTCAGAGTATTGGTAGTAAGCGGTTAATTGTGGAGGAAGCAACTTTTCAAGAACCGCAATTTTATTCTGAGGGTTTGAATCAAAAAGTAGGACAGTTTAAAGAGTTGTTAAAGACAGATTTAGAGGAGACAAAGCGCCATTTTGATTCTTTGACAAAAGGGGCGCAGAGTATTGCGGAACAAGCAAAAGATAAGGCGAAAGAGTTGGGCGATCGAGCAAAAGAACAACTTTCGGAAACTCAACAAAAATCAGAAAATCCTGCTTTACCAGAAGCGCCAGAGATTATTGAAATAAAAGCTGAGTTGATAGAAGATTCTGAGGAGAAGAAAAAAGGTTGATTGGGAAAGTTGGGGGAAGTGCGATCGGCATTTCTCCCAGTAACTTGCAAAAACTAAGATTAGGAGAATTAGCTAATGACGGGAATTATCGAAGCAATGGAAAAGCGTTGCTACTCCCCAGAGGAGTATTTAGCATTGGAAGAAGCGGCGGAATCTAAAAGTGAATATTACGATGGGGAGATTGTACCGATGACGGGTGGAACTACGAATCATAACCAAATTGCACTTAATGTAAGTGTTGCTTTAAGCATTGCTTTCAAAAGAAAAGATTATCGAGTTTTTATGGGTGATGTGCGTTTGTGGATACCGAAAAAACGAAGTTACACTTATCCAGATGTGACGGTAATTGCGGGAAAACCAGAATATTTTGAGCAACGAAAGGATACTGTTACTAATCCTCAAGTAATTGTGGAGGTGTTATCTAAGTCTACTAAAGATTACGATCGAGGTGGGAAGTTTCAGTTTTATCAGACAATTCCGAGTTTTCAAGAGTATATTTTGATTGACCAAAATCAGAGGTTTATTGAACAGTTTTCTAAACAGGAAAATAAACGGTGGTCTTATTGTGTTTATGATGAGGAAGATTTGGCGTTAGTTTTTAGTTCTTTTGCGGTGGAGGTATCTTTGGAGGATATTTATGAGAAGGTTGATTTTGATGCGGAAGAAATAGAAGATGTGGGGGAGTGAATAGTTGAAATTTAACCGCAGATGAACGCAGATGAACACGGATGTAGTAAGGGGTTTTTTGTGGGGGGTGCGATCGCGCTTTTCTATTCGATCGTTTACTTTCCCTATTTGCGCTTCCATCTCAGCAATTAATCAGGTAAAATAGCTCAAAAATAAAGAAACCATCCGCAAATTTTCCGAACCGCTGATGGCTTCTTAAGATATTAAAAAATCATCCTTAAAGGACGATCATCATGTCTAATTGTAAAGCAAAAACTGGCTCTGGTAAACCAAATTTAAAAGCTGGGCAAATTATTCGGTTAAACTACAAAGGACGGGACTTTGAGAGCATTATCATTGACCCCGATGGATTGGGGAAGAATCAACCTACCATCGGTTTAGGTTTTCGGATGATGGAACGGTATATGGGGATCAATCACGCTACGCTATCAAATCGATGGGTGGTTGCAAGTGAGGGGGTAGAGTGGCTAAAACTACCATCTGGTAAGACTTTCAGGGTGGTTACAACTGACGGAGAAGATGGGAACCTCTACAAAGTTATTGAAGCAAGTGATTGGACGCAGATAGCAGTGGATCTGCTCGTCCATCCCGGACGCACGAGTAAAAACACTCTGGAAAAATTAGGTGATTTTCTTAATTGGTTTGCAGCAGAAGGACTCTACGCGCAAGCTTATACTGCGATTAAAAGAGTTTATTCTTATGATGATTCTCTTAGTTTACGGCGTTGGCGAGAGGAGAGAGAGTTGGGGAAACCTCGCCGCAAAACTTATGCGGAATATATTCAGGAAAAGTCTCCTAATCAACAGGGTTATTGGACAAATGTTGTCTACCTGGGATTGTTTAATCTGAAAGCTGCGGAAATGAAAGAAATCTGGAAGTTGGTAGCAGGTAAAAAGACGATCGCTCGTAATTATATTCCCGAAGCAGTTGGGTTGAAAATTGTCACTTACTGTGAGAAGTGGGTAGTAGAAATGGATTTGGAAAATTTGGGAGAATGTCATCAGGAAGCGATTCGATTAGCGCGGCGGAAGTTTGCGCGGGAGTTAAAGTGCGGTAACGAGAGTTAGTTGGAGTTGGGGGAAGGATGTGCGATCGCATTTTTCCCTTCTCTTAGCTAAACTCTTCTAAGATCCTTTTCTTTGTTATGTTTGATAGCTGCTTTGAGTCTAGGGTTGAGTTCTGGGGGATTTGCAATTGCTGAGGTAACAATTTCCCAGTCTTTTTCGGGAAGTGCGATCGCTTCTGGTTGCAAGGGTATTTCTTCTGCTAATGGTTTTGCTTTTCTTTCGGCAATTTCTTGTTTAGCACGTCGCGCCGCATTAATTAGTTGCTGTTGTGTTTTCTTAAAAGATTTATCCCATTTCCTCTCATCTTCTAAATCAGCAATATATTCTCGTAAATGTTCGGCTACTTGTTCTTGTAATGTTTCCGGTAAAGATTCCATCATAGCGATGACGCTAGTAATTGCTGGAGATGACATAAATAGAATCCTCTAATAATAGACGAACCTACTCTAATTAATCTACCTTTATGTTACCAATTTTTCTGGAAGCTAAAAGACACACACTCAATTTTAATTTGAGTATAATTATGTTTAGCTGTTGTCAAAAAATTAGGGGTAATTATAATGCAGGAAATTCGTAATTTGTTTAAGAATGATTTGGAAGAATCTTTATTACTAGCGCATAGCCTAAGTGCAATGTTATCCTTGGGGCAGGTTCAAATTGCAGAAATTATTTCAAAAAACTTAGATTCTGGATCTAAATACATAATACCTTCTTGTAACCAATCTGATTTTTACCTAGCTGTTTTACATCAAACGTCTTATGGAGATATTTTGGGAACTTATTGCGCTCACCCAGGAGCAGTAGAAGAAATGATTCATGCTAGGTTAATTCAAAGGTGGTATGAATTTCTGAGTCAAGTATTTGAGAAGATATTAGATGATCACTTTTCGGGTATATCAAATTATAATAAAAGGGTTTCTATTGAGATTGATTTAAAATTTCTTACTGATACCAAAGAAAATTTGGTTACAAATCTTAAAGAGCGTTCGGTAGAATCATTTCGATTTTTAAAGGCTAAAGAACAAGTGAAAAAAATCGAAACTCTCCTCGATCATAAAATCCCAGGCGAATTAGGACAGTCTATAAACAAACATATTACTGTGAGGAATATATTTCAACATAATAAGGGAGTTGTTCGTGATGATGATTTAAACTTTCTTGGCTTACAAGGAAATGGAATCACTATTTTTCATAGCTCGACTAACCCTCTATTAGTTAAACCTGGGGAAAAAATTATTCTGACATTTTATGAGTTACTCAAGGTGGGCCATGATTTATGTCAAGCTGCTACTTTCTTAATTCCTTAAGAACTAGGAAGCAGTGGCTTGTCTATTTCCATTAATCGTGAAAACTGAGGAGAGAATATTATGTTTCTCCTCTCTTGAGAGAAAGAATTCATCTATTATGTAAAATTTTACTGAAACAAAGAGTTAGCCCACGCGATAATTTCTGGTTCAGTATTAGCTTTGTCTTCAGAGAACCGCATTGCATCTTTGAACACCCATTGCCCATCTTGATAAGCGTAATTTGCCTGTATATACATCGTACCTGGTACAATCTTTCCATTAGCGTACCAGTTAATGTAATATCTAGCTACTGCAATGTAGGGCGAAACAATTGAATCAGACTTTTTGATATCGAATGACTGTTTTCCAGCATATTCAGCAGTGTATACATAAGTTTGGTCTGAGTAAGTTTTGCTTCTCTTCTCCTTGAGTTTTGGACTTATACGCTCTATGTCTTCTTTGAGCTTTTGTTCAAAACGTTCCCGAACAATTTTAGGATCATTGGCATCTTCTTGCGCTACAGGAGTTTGAACATTAGTAACAGGTGGAACAGTAGGAACAGGCGTTTGTGTAGATGTAGGAACAGGCGTTTGTGTAGATGTAGATGATAAATTCGGTGATTTTTCTCCACAACCTGCAATAAATTGAACAAGAAGTAAAATTATAAGACCGATGGAATTGAAATATTTTTTTGTACCATTCATAAAGCAGCTTCCAATTCGTTAGGGTTGCTAACAATTTTGCGTAGCGATTCGCTGAAGTAAAGAACTTCGTAGTTAGGAGCTAGTTCTTTTCGTAACTGCTTCCAAAGATTAATTCCTTCTTGCTCAAAGGCTTCTTCAGCATTATAGATAACAGAAACTTCTGAGTGATTTGGCTCATCCAAATTTAAAAAAGCCTCGTACTCTTCTACCCATTTATCTAAACGCTTAATAGTGTCTGGACTCAGATTCAATATTGTTGGATCAATGTTACCAACCTTATCATCATCTTCCCACCATAGCGGATCACATCCGTAATCAGCCATTAGTTTAATTTTGATTGACATAATTATTCCTCCTATAGTAGATTCCGCCCTTACAAAAATAGTTGTTATGCGCTTTGAAGGACGGAATCGGGATCATGACCTAATCAGAAACTGGATTTGCACCAACAATGTAACCATTATCAGAGACACTCACAGCAACGTAGTGAATTCGATCATTAAACATGACCTTATATATTTCTCTGGGAAGTTCCCTCCTTCTTGTTTGATAACGAACAAATTGACCTTGTATCACAGCAGCAAGTACAACATCTGGAATCTGCTCTTGCGAAATTCCGCGTTTAGCAAAATCGGCTTCGTGCTTCTCCAAGATGTGGACTAAACCACTACCTCTTAACCCTGATTTACCCTTCTCCAAAAAGACTATCTTGCCGTCAGACGTTTTGCCTATCCGAACAATGTCTTCTTGGTTGTGCTTTACCCCGGCTTGCTGAAGAGTAGCAATCATAGCTATCTCCTCATCTTCAGGCGGCACGGAGACCAAGGCAGAGTGGTGTGATTTTGGCATATTGGGTTACTTATATAGAAGTCAAATATATGACATAAGATTAGCCCTTATACTAAGAGTTTGTCAATCACCCTGGACAAACACTATGATCGCGATCGAACCACACAATATAGTAAATTGAACCTACACGAAAACCAAAAATACGCTTTCTTTCATCAACCCGCATTTCTGAAAGTTTTACATCATCGCTGATACTTTCAGGTAACTTTGGATGATTAGTAATTAACTTATATCCGCAACCAACAGAACCACCCCTTTGTTTTGAACCTTGGCTTTTTATTTGTGCCCATGTATATCTCTTTATTTTTTTAAGTGCCCGGATCAAATCATCAATTTCTGATGAGTTCCACTGCGATAAACACCAGCGGTTTTGATCGGTATGTTCAAACCTAAAACTGGGGTGTTGTTCGTCTGCGTTCTCTGAACCTGTTGGATGAGTTAAAGCTGATTCAGGGATTCGCCGTGACGAACTTCCACCTGTAGGTTTTTTAATCTTAGACTTTCCCACTACTCCTCCAAGAAAGAGGCGTAATAAGTTTTCATATCTTCATGGGAAATCTCATTGGATGATTTTTCGGCAGGATTTAAACCATTACGAGCATTAATCCAAGGATCTTCTGAATGAGTCAAATTTTCAAGTCGTTTGGCACTTAATTCACCATAAGCATTCCAAACTTCTTCGAGAACTTCTATTTCATCTTCTTCAAATTCTGGCAATTCTTCTTTCGGTTCGGGAATCGATCCATGTTGATAGTCTTTATAATTATCCCAAACTTCATATATTGCAGGCCCATGAATCCAAGCTTGAATTTTCTCAGGAAAAAGTGGTTTATCTCTCAATACCAAACTCCAAGCTTGTGCATAATAAACCAATTTTTGCAGTTTTAGTGGGGAGATTGTATCACCGACATCTCGATCGACACGGTACAAGAAATAACGCGCAATATCTAAAGCACTTTTCATCGTCTAAACCTTCAAATGTACAGTTAACAAGTTTAAAATTACTGCTTCATACTCCTATTATTCTAACAAATATTTGATTGTGAATTTAGGCGATCGCACTAGTATTTTTAATATACCTCATCGTGAGAACCGATATCTATTAAAACTATTAGTTCTTCACCAGACTCTTCATCTGTAACCAAAGAAAAGATTATTCGGCAATTATATTCAACCCAACAAGCCCAAAGTCCATCCAAATTTCCTCGCAGTTTATGAGATTTGAGTGAAGGGGAAAAAGGATCTGCATCCAAAACTTCTAAAACCTCAAAAATTTTCTCTTGCATTTGAGGGTTTTTGCGAACCAGACGTTTGAATGCTCGACGAAAGCTGTTATCCCAAACTAGTGTCATTCTTCACCCAATAAATCTGCTTTAATATCTGCTAATGTTCCACGTTTAGCTGTTCCTGATTTTAGCGCTGTTAAAGTTTGATTAGCATTTTCAGCAATCTCTGCCCGTCGCTTTTCTATGCGCCGCTTTTGGATGAGTTCAATTAATAAATCTTGATCTTCTGGAGAGAGTTCTTCAACGTATTCAATCAGGGTTTGAAATGTAACAGAGTTATTCATTATTTTAGCGTTCAAAGCTTTAATACTAGCAAGGTGGGCATTGCACCCACCCTACTATTATAATCTACGCACCAACAGCTTCTTTCGCTGCATACATTACTTCAACAGTAATCTGCGAAATGTTTCTTTCACGGGCAAACTTTTCGGTATTTCGCTTCACTTTCCCTCGGACAAAACCAGGAACTTTATTCAATTCTCCCTGTGCTTCTTTCGTCCAACCTAAGTCGGAATCAGCAGAAATTCCTTTGGTAATTACTTCTTTGGTATCATGTCCGCCGAAGATTTCTAAGAGGTGATCTTCCATTCCCAAGGTGAAGGAATTGTAGATTAAATCAACTATTTGATTTGTGCCTTCGTAACCGACGAAAGGTTTGTAGCCGATCGGGAAGTTTTGAATGTGAATTGGTGATGCGATTACGCCGCAGGGTATATCTAAACGTTTACCGACGTGGCGTTCCATTTGGGTGCCGAAAATTGCTGCGGGTTCTACTCTGGCGATCGCATCTCCGATCGCACCATTGTCATCACTAATAATCACTTCATCGCAATATTCGCTAACTTGTTCCCGGAACCAATCAGCATCATATTTACAATAAGTTCCCGCCCAAACTACATGAATTCCCATCTCACGAGCGAGAATTTTCGTAATAGCAGCAGCGTGGGTATTATCACCAAATACAACCGCTTTTTTCCCAGTTAAATTCTGACAGTCAATGGAACGAGAAAACCAAGCAGCTTGGGAAACATACAAGGTTTGTTGGTTGATGAATTCTTCGTAATCAACTTCCCCACCTTGGGCATTAATTACTTGTTGAATTTTGCGGATACAACGCGCCGTTTCTACCACTCCCATTGGGGTGATATCTATATAAGGTGTGCCAAATTCTTGTTCTAAATACTTAGCTGCCATTAACCCAACTTCCCGATAAGGAACTAAGTTAAACCACGCTTTCGGCAGATTTTTTAAGTTCAGAACGGAAGCACCTTCGGGAATTACTTGGTTAACTTCAATTCCCAAATCAGCCATTAACTTTTTCAGTTCCATGCAATCATGTTGATTGTGGAAACCTAGCGTTGTCATGCCAATAATATTTACCGATGGTTTTTCGGTTTTACCTTCGGGAAGATTGCCTTGTTTCCGCGCTTTCTCTATATAATATTGGACGATTTGATGCAAAGTGCGATCGGCTGCTTGCAGTTCATTCACGCGATAATGATTTACATCCGCTAACATCACATCGCCTTTCGCTTCAATCTGGGCGCGATCGACAAAATTCTGCAAATCTTCCTGTAAAATACTAGAAGTACAAGTCGGAGTTAACACGATCAAATCTGGGCGTTCTTCCTGATCTTTGCGGGTAATATTATCAACTACCCTTTCTTGGGAACCTCTAGCTAAAACGTGACGATCGACAATACTAGCAGTCACAGGTGTAAAATCTCTTTCCCGTTCTAACATCGATCGCATCACATTAAAATAATCATCCCCCAAAGGCGCGTGCATAATCGCATGAACATTTTTGAACGAACTAGCAATCCGTAAAGTGCCAATATGTGCGGGACCTGCATACATCCAGTAAGCTAATTTCATAGTGTTCTTCCTTATCCTGACAATCGAAAGATAATTGCTTGATTATCAAATCGTTTCTGATTCTCTCAGAGATACACCCTTTTATGGAGTAGGTAATATTGCGGGTTTTGTTGGGTTTGCGATCGCTCAAATGCTTTTCCTGCCTGGAATTTAGCGGAAATTAAAACAACATTTTTGTTGTTTTAGAGCAATAAATCTTTATGTTTTAGTAAAATTTTGCAAACCTTTCTTTGGCACAAATTACCCTAAAAGTCAACCAAATTTAGCCATTCGTAATTACCCAAAAAGCTGAACCTTTTGGAAAGTAGTCACGTCTAAAAGTGCAGTTTTTGTATTTGGGTAACTATGAACACAAAATTAATTGCACTTTTGGGAACAACCGCCACATTATTTATGTCTACAGCTTGGGTAAATGTAGCTGAAGCACAACCCGCATCGACCACTTCCGATCAACAGCTAATTTTAGCTCAAGGAAAAAGAAATCGACTCAATTTGACTGACGAGCAAAGAACTCAAATGCGCCAAATTCGGGAAGCGACTCGCCAACAAATTGAAAACGTTCTCACCCAAGAACAGAAAGACAAATTGCGTGCAGCCAGAGAACAAAGAAGACAAGAAAGAGGACAACAACAAGCTCAACAAGGTGGTCAACGTCGCGGTCAACGCGGTCAACTTTGGTCTACACTAAATCTCACCTCGGAACAACAAGCACAAATTCAACGCATTCGTCAGGAGTCTCGCCAAAAAATGCAAGCTGTTTTAACTCCTGAGCAACAACAACAAATGCAACAAATGCGCCAAAATCGTCAAAATCGTCCTCAACAACAACCTCAGTAAACTTCAGATCCCCGACTTCTTGAAGAAGTCGGGGATCTAGTTAGCCTTTATTCGTAGGGTGCGTTAACTAAGCGTGTAACGCACCATTCCACTATATATAATAGTGTCAATGCGTAAGTCCTATAATTATTGAGGCAGCAAGGAAGCAGAGGAGAGAATTACAGCAAATTTCTCCTCTTTCCATATTGACTCAGAAATTCGCTAGATCTAGCCCTACGAAGAAGCTATGAGCCTAAACAAAGAACTGAATATTATCGGTGTAATCGGTGATGTCCATGCAGAGGATAAATTTCTAGACAAAGCCGTGCATTTTTTGAAATCAAAAAATGTTGAAAAAATTGTTTGCGTCGGAGATATTGTTGATGGCTTAGGGGACGTTAATGAATGCTGTAATACTCTAATGCGTGAAGAAATTTTGGTCGTTTCAGGAAATCACGATCGATGGTTATTGAAAAATGAGATGCGCTCTCTAAAAGAGGCTACACAGTTAGATTCGCTTTCGGAGTTTTCCCAGTCGTTTCTATTCTCTCTTCCTTCAACTCTTGACTTCTCTACGCCTCATGGTTTAGCACTTTTGTGTCACGGTCTGGGAAAAAATGATATGGTCCGACTAACTCCTGATGATTATGGGTACGCTATTGATGTCAATACAGATTTGCAAAACTTGATTAGAGAGCAAAAATATAAATATGTTATCAATGGTCATACGCATTACAAAATGGTACGAAACTTTAGCAAGTTGACTATTATAAATGCTGGGACGTTAAAGCACGGGCATGAACCTGGTTTTTTATTGATTGATTTTGTCCAGCAGTTTGTACAATTCTACAAATTTTTTGCAGGCTTTATGATTGAGGATGCAGAAAGAGTCAGTTTAACAACGATAAGATAAAGAATTCAGAAGTACAGCTATTTTTTAACCGCAAAGGACGCAAAGGGCGCGAAGAAGGAAAATATGCCAACTTTACAAGATTGGGAATGGTTAGCGGCGAGTTCGGAATATCAAACTGCTGTCTTAGTTCAGCAACTTTTGGAAGAGGGAAAGTTGATGGAAGCAAATCAGGGACTCTACACTTTAATCGAATCAATGGGTAAATCGAAAAAGTTGGCAACGATCAGTCAGTTAACTAGATTGATGGCTCATATCATTAAATGGAAATGTCAACCAGAGATGCGTAGTTCTAGTTGGAGTATTACCATTCGTTCTGCTCGTCTAGAAATCGCCGATATTCAAGAGGAAGTTCCGAGTTTGAATCGTAATTATATAGAGTCTATTTGGCAAAAATGTTTCAAAAGAGCGCTAAAAGATGCCGAAGATGAAATGGGGAAAAGTTGTGAGTTAACTTCTCTTTCTTGGGAAGATGTGTTTGAGGAAGATTACACCTTTTTTAAACCAAATTGAGTCATTTGTACACTGGAAAATTGCCTCAAAAAATTTTATCTTTTTACCCCTTGCTATTAGTTGATTTTTTTGCTATTATTTGACTCATAATGGAAAAGGTGCGCCCATATAACCCCCCTCCCAAAGTGAAATGCCCTCTACACAAGCACTTCAGACTTAGGTAAGGAAAGATTCAAGGTTTCCCGCTGCATTTCTAAGAGGTCACGAATACCTTTTTCGGCGAAATCGAGTAACTGATTTAGTTGAGGACGACTGAAAAACCCATGTTCAGCGGTTCCCTGAAGTTCAATCATGGAGAGGTTTTCATTCATTACCACGTTAAAATCAACCTCAGCGGCGACATCTTCAGGATAGTTGAGGTCGAGGAAAGGTTCACCTTGCAGGAGTCCGACAGAGATAGCGGCGACTTGGTGAATAATTGGCGATCGCTCTAGCGATCCTTCATTTAATAGTTTAGCGATCGCATCAGCCAAAGCCACAAATCCCCCAGTAATCGCCGTCGTTCGCGTTCCCGCATCTGCTTGTAAAACATCAGCATCAACAAGAATTGTTCGCTCACCCAAAACATTTAAATCCAAAGCCGCCCTTAAAGAACGACCAATCAACCTTTGAATTTCCTGAGTTCTTCCCGAAAGTTTCAAAAATTCCCGTTCTTGACGTTGGGGAGTTGCACCCGGAAGCATTCGATATTCCGCAGTTAACCACCCCTGACCCTTACCTTCTAAAAACTTAGGCACGCTTTCTTGCACGCTCACAGTACAAAGAACTTGTGTATCGCCGCAGTGAGTCAACACCGAACCGGAAGCGAAACGAGTAAAATTGTGTTCAAACCGAATCGGACGTAATTGATAAGGTTGTCTACCATCAGGACGTTGCCAAGACATCGCACTTGCCTCGAAATTTAAACTAGGATACAGCAGTTTGACTAATTCTTTTTAATATACGTTGCTGCACTTGTTCGGGAGTTTGCACACCATCGATCAATAACAGCCTTTCGCGATAACCGTAGTAATCCAAAATCGGAATCGTTCGTTCTTGGAATAATTGAATTCGCCGCTGGATAATTTCTGGTTGGTCGTCACTAAGTCCCCGCTTTAAACAACGAAATTCTAACACCGACTGGGGTACATCTAACCAAATTGCCCAATTTAGCTGTTGTCCCAAATCTGTTAACAGAAAATCTAACTCTTCTGCTTGAAAAGCTGTTCGCGGATAACCATCAAGTACCCATCCCTTAGCAACATCAGATAATAACAGCCTTTGGCGCATAAATTCAATCATAATCTGATCGGGTACGAGTTCGCCCTTTTCCACAAATGCTTGCGCTTGCTTACCTAATGGGGTTACAGTGGCGATCGCATCCCGCAAAATATCCCCTGTGGAAATCCAAGGGATAGATAAATTAGAAGATAGTCTTTGCGCTTGGGTTCTTTTCCCCGCACCTGCACCCCCTAAAATTATTAATCTCACAGCACAACTTCTCCCCAAAACTGCCCTAAAAAATCGACATTAGCTTAACATTTAATTTACTCTGGGATTTTACTACTAATGATAGATGTCTAGTTAAGCTGTAGGGTGCGTCAGAACCGAAAATTTTGCAGCTAATCAGTAAATTCAACCTTCTGACGCACCCTACGACTTGACTGGAAAGGTTAAGCTGTAGGGTGCGTCAGAACCGAAAATTCTGCAGCTAATCAGTGAATTCAACCTTCTGACGCACCCTACGACTTGACGGGAAAGGTTAAGAATTTCCCAGCAATTTAGTATTGACTTAATTATATATATAGTGTTTTATTATGGATAATAAGCAAAAAATACACTATATTTTGTAAGGTAGACCAAAAGGTGGCGCTAAATAACTAGTGCGATCGGCTGGTTGCTGAACATCAATTATTGACTTATGGTAGCCCAGATAGAAACCCCAACTGTTAATTCTGTTCGTCAAAGTTACGACACTACACAGCCCGACATATTACCGGAAATTGAAGGATTGGTACAAGTTTTTACCTCTTCCCATCGCAGTTTCTTCACCAGTGTCATGGCGCAAGCATTAAGAATCGCCGGACAAGGAACGCCTGTCTTGGTAGTTCAATTCCTCAAAGGAGGAATCAATCAGGGGTATGAACATCCAGTTCGTTTAGGACAAAATTTAGATTGGGTGCGTTGCGACTTACCACGCTGCATTGATACGCCACAATTAGATGAAGTAGAGATGAATTCTTTGCGGGATTTGTGGAAACACACTCAAAAAGTTGTAACTGAAGGAAAGTATAATTTGGTAGTTTTGGATGAATTAAGTTTAGCGGTAAATTTTGGTTTAATTCCCGAAAAGGAAGTGTTGGAATTTATTGCTAAACGCCCCAGTCATGTCGATATTATTATGACAGGGCCAGAAATGCCAGCAGCAATTTTAGATGTGGCAGATCAAATTACCGAAATTCGCCGCAGTCATCGCCCTTAGTTGGCGCAAGGATGAATTTTTAAACGCAGATGAATGCAGATAAACGCAGATGAACGCAGATAAGATTTTAGATAGTTCATCTGTATTTTTTTTTTTGACTTTAACGTTTCATGGAAATGGGATTTAATAAGAAATTTGCCGCTTTTTGGGCTGTTGCGTCGGAAATGTGAATTTGTTTTAAGGTTACTAAACCATCTTTAACAAAAGAATCTCGGACAATAGCTTTATTACCACTATTAAAAGTTGTCTCGTAAAAAACTTGATGAATTCCCGCAGAAATCATTAATTTTAAGCAGGAAAGACAGGGTTCTAAGGTAACATATATACTAGCGCCTTCTGTGGAAATTCCGTGTTTGGCAGCTTGTGCGATCGCATTTGCTTCAGCATGAACCGCACGGGAAGGCAAAGTACTACTAGCATCACAACTTTCTAACCCAGGATAACAAAAACCTTGGCTAATACAATGAGCCGTTCCCGAAGGTGAACCGTTATAACCTGTCGCCACAACTTGTTTATCTTTGACAATTACTGCACCTACGGGAAAAGCTAAACAAGTAGATCTAGTAGCAGCTAATTTTGCCAACATCATGAAATATTCGTCCCATGTTGGTCTTTGTTGTAAAAAATCCATGATTTAAATTTTTTTGATTGCTATTGCTTTGGTAAGTTACGCCCACGATAACCTGGTCTTAAATACCGATGGGTCACACAATAAGGGTATTTGGCATCTCGCCTTATTTGCTTATCGCAAATAACACAGGTGACAGGAGATAATATTGTTACAGAATTAGGCAACTCATTTAAATAGGCGAATTCACCAAAATAATTGATAGCTGCTTTATTATAAGCTAAAGCAGCTTCTTCGGGTGTACCATAAGTTCCCAAATAAATGCGCTGGCGATCGACCATAATATAAGCCATCCAACCATCTTTTCCGTTAGGAAAAACGCATTTATATTTACTGTTTCTGTTTGGATGACCTTTGCTGTTACGGCAATTTTCGGTATTAGTAGCAGGTCGAAGATTACTGAGGCGATTGTTCAAAGTATTTCCATCTATATGATCAACAACTAAACCTGTAATATTAATACCATGAGATTCTAAAATCAGCCTGTGCATGAATATTTTTTTACTAATTCTATTGACCATATAACTACGGCGTGCATAGAATCTGTGTTTGGATTGAGAAACACCCCACTTCCACTGATTTAAGAACTCGAAATCCACCCCATCAACTATAGCAACTAGACCATTGCCCAAAGGGATTTCTCTATAGTCCGCAGAAGGTATTAAAATCTCCATTGTTTGTCCGTCTAAATTAAGCTATTTTAGCGATCCTGTACGTAGTTTAAACCGTCTCTAATTGCTAGCCAAGCTTTTTGCAATTCTATCCCTAAGTAGACAGCATGGTTTGCTTGAATAGCAGGAGAATCAGCACAAATTTCTCTTGACAACCGCAGCGGGTCTTTACCTAAATAACAGGCAACAATCTCTCCACTCCCTGGCGTTGTTCGTGTGACGACAATATTATCATCCTGAATTTCAATCAAAAAGTTGCCAACAGGATCATAATACGTTTGCTGTTCTGTATTAATGATTTTCTGATAATGTTTTTGGATGATTAAATCTGTATGTTGCCAACAATCTGAGTAAATATGCGCCGACTGACTAATAGTAATTAACGGTCCCATTTGCAAATCATAATCAGAACGTTTGGCAATTTCGTCTCTAATATGTTTTTGCAATGCCCTTAATCCCATTGCATTTGCGGGCCATGCCATGTACATATCATTACTACGAAGAGTCGCTGTTAAAGTTAATTCATTTTCCACAACTCTCACCCAAATATGGTTCAAACAAGGACTCCCGCCTTTATCATGATCTTGCACATCCCAAAGGGACATTACTGCACTCGCCGCATCAATTTCTCCTATTAGTTTGTTAATCACTTGTTCAATTTGATCTTTGCCAAACCAAGACCTTAAACGCTGTCCATAAGTGTATTTAACTCCTTCTCGGTAAGGCGAATCATCTAAGATTTGGGAAATGTATTCTTCTAAGAAAGTTCTATCAATTGGTAAATAGTTCGGTTCGGGGAAATAGAAGTTTTCTGGTTCATCAGTGACGACTGCCATTAAATCAATTAACTCTTGCCATTTGCCATCGTAACCTGTGGGTCTAATTGTGCCCGTTGTCTTAATTCTGTGGATGATTTTTACCCAGGTTTCGGCAATTGTTTTGCCTTCGATACGATGTCCGTAACGATGTCCGGGTAATACGGTTGGGGTGACTTCGACTTCGGGAAAAATTAACGGTTCTCCCCAAGGTTCTAAAGTTTCTTTGGTTGAATATGAGTTGACTAAATCTACTGCTTCGGTAATTGTTTTTGCTTCTTTTACTTCAATATTTTGGCGCAATATTTCTAAAGCTGTAGCGGAAATTTCTATATCAATGTAACCTGTAATTGGGGATTTGATTACCCAACAATCTCGCCCAGTGTCGCTTTTGCCTTCGGTAAATCCATGAGTAAAAAAGTCTAATAAACATTGACAACCACCTGCGTTTTTATCTTCTTTGGTGGCGTTTAAAATTACTAATCTCCTGACATAAGGATTAGCTAATAAATTGCGAATTAAGAAGGAAATTCCCCTGGTTGGACTGTATAAATTACCAATGACAGCGTAATTATCAGATGGTAGATGTTTAGCAATTGTTTGTTTGACACTCCAACCTGTAACTATGGCGGTTTGTCCTGTGCCACAAATTAACTGATTGGGTTTGTAAAGTGCATTATATTTAAATTGAATGGCTGAGTTATTAATCATAAATTTAGCGATCGCACAATCCTAAATCATATCAAATAATCATATCTTCAGGTTAACGATTAAGGCTTTCGCTTCACCAGTAACAGACAGTTTCGCCCATCCTTGTCTCGTTCATAAGATACGCGATCGGTCAAACGGCGAATTAACGACCAACCAAAACCACCTTCTTGAAGTGACCCTAGTTCTGGTTCTGGTAAGGTACTTGGATCGAAAGGTTCGCCTCGATCCCAAATCCTTATTTCTATGCGATCGTCCCAGATAGTAAACTGTATTTCGATCGGAGTATCAGGCGGTAATTTTTCGTGGGCGTGGCGTACCACATTGGTAAACCCTTCATCTAAAGCTAGTTTTAACTCATCTAAAGGGATGTATTGGCGATCGCTTTTACGTACTAACCAGGAAAGCTTTGATTGATTACGAAAACATAATTCATCAAACCATGATAAAACCTGGTTAAGGAAAGTGATATCACTTTTAACCGTTAAATCCTCTTTAAAAAAGATCCCTTGGCGGTTCCACCATTTCATAATAAATACCTAAATTTTACGATGATAATTAGTTGCATTTACACTCAATTCTGGCATAGATGCTATAAATTTTGCTTTTCCCAAGTAGCGAATTCCTTCGGGTTTAGTTTCAAAGCGATAAGCTAAAACCTCTACACCTTGCGCTACTGCTTCTCGTAACATTTTCCCATAAACTGGATCGACCAGATCTCCGGGGGCAAAACTGTCGCAGTCTCCCCTATTTATAAAATAAAGCATTACTGCCCGTACTGTGGGTAAAATTGAGATTAATTCTTGTAAATGTTTTTGCCCTCTGGTGGTGACAGTATCGGGGAATACTGCTAACCTACCTTGTGACCAAGTTGTATTCTTCACTTCCACATAAACAGGCAATTTTGTCTCGCTTCCTGACAAGAAAAAATCAATGCGACTTTTTTTCTCTCGCCCGTAAACTACTTCTGGTTTAATTTCTTTATAATCACTTAATTCCGGGAAAATTCCGGCTTCTAAACCTAGTTTTACGATCCGGTTTGGCAAATTTGTATTAATTCCTACCCAAGTCGGTTCATTGTCCGAAACTTGAATCATTTCCCAAGTATAAGCAAGTTTTCTGGTAGGACTGGGATTATAAGAAACTTGTACCAAACTACCAGGGGTAGAAACCCCAGTCATTGGCCCTGTATTGGGGCAATGTGCTGTAATTATTTCTCCTGTAGCTAATTCAATATCAGCAAAAAATCGCTTGTAACGTTTAACTAAAATACCTGCAAACAGGGGAGGAAATTGATAAATTAAATTAGAATTCATGCTGTTATTCTTGATAATTTAGGGCTAGCATTCTTTTTTTCATTGCCTTAGCTGCTAAGGCGTAACCGCCATCTGCACCATCCACAAAATGTACTTGGCGACCGTTACGTTCAAAAACTAAACAGGTAACTATGGCCCGATCGGAATTATGTAATCCATAAACTAACTTTCCTGCTTGATACTGACTTTCTAAATATTTGGTTAATTGCTGCCTTTGCTCTGAATTACCAGCAATAACCATACGTAGTATATCATCAAACTTTTTATAATCTGTAGAATCTAAGAAAATATTTTTATATTCTCCCCAATCTGTGTCCCTAACTTTTAGGTTTAAATTCATAGAAAATGCTCCTAAATAGTTTTCCAGCTTGATTTTTGACAAATACCATTGCTGTTGTAACCAATTACCTACTGGCGATTCGCTTTGCGATCCCTTCGGGAATCGCACTTTTGCCTCCTGCATCAGTTTTCTTTCATCAAAACTCAGTTTCAGATTGGCGATTGGAATCGGATGAAAATCGATCTCTTGACCGTAAATTTTCCTAAATTCATTTAAAACTTCCCTGTAAATATAATTACCTTTTTTCTCTTCATCAGTTGTTGCAAATACCAAAAAACTGACGATTTCACCACGTTGACTAGGAATATCTTGCCAACGACATTCCAATCCAGAAAAATCTGCTTTTGGCTGATCTTCTGGATCTTTAATCAAATAAATATCAGCATAATCAGGGTTTTTAACTAAATCTGTGGCATGAGTTAAACCATAACTATTAAAAACTGCTTGATGATAATGTTCCGAAATTTTTAACTTGGCAATTTTGAGATGATAGCCATTTTTATTTACTGCCGAAACCGGAACAATTCCCACTCGTAAATCTAACTTAAATTCCTGCTTCGCTAAAATCTTAGTAGCTAACAAAGCTTGTTTAGTTTCGCGTAAAAGTGAAGGCGGAATTAACAGGGAAGCACCATCTCCACCGAATACAAAAGGCACTTCAAAATTTTTCGCAATATTTAAAATCGCTACAATTGAACAAGCACCAATTAAGTTAACTTCCTTGTAACGACCGGACTCGATCGCTTTCGTAGAACCCACTATATCTGTAACAATCACTTGCCAGTCAGGAGGTACAGAAACGTAATTACTGGAATTAGTAATTTCCAGAAAATCTGCTAAAGCGGGTAACTCAGAATAAAAATAATCGCTGGACATACTTTTCCTAATTGCCAGTTCAGGGTTGAATAAGTAAGGTACCTTTAGTAATTCTCAAGAGTTTGTGTCTGGAATCAAGAAACCCTCTCGAACTTTAGTTAACATTGCCGGAATTGTAGCTGTAGCAACCCTGATCAGTAAAATTTTTGGATTAGTGCGTCAGCAAGCGATCGCCGCCGCCTTTGGAGTTGGCGCAGCTGCCAATGCCTACAGCTATGCCTACATCCTCCCAGGTTTTTTATTAGTATTGCTAGGTGGCATCAACGGCCCATTTCACAGTGCTTTAGTTAGCGTACTAGCGAAACGGGAAAAAGAAGAGGCTGCCCCTATTGTAGAAACAATTACGACCTTTGTCAGCGGGATTTTATTACTAGTTACGATCGCTTTAATTATTTTTGCTGAACCATTAATGGATTTAGTGGCACCCGGATTAAATCAAACCCAAGGAGTCACCGCAGCACAAGCACAGACATTTGCACTTACCAAAGCGATCGCCATTCAACAACTACAAATTATGGCACCAATGGCGTTATTTGCAGGTTTAATTGGGATTGGTTTTGCTACATTAAATGCCGCAGATCAGTATTGGTTGCCTTCAATTAGTCCCCTATTTTCTAGCATTACAGTTATTGGAGGATTGGCAGGTTTAGCCATAGTTTTAGGTGGCAAAATCACCACTAATGAATATGCAATGTTAGGTGGACAAGTGTTAGCGATCGGCACTTTAGCCGGAGCTATTTTACAATGGTTAGTGCAGGTAATTGCTCAATGGCGATCGGGTTTAGGAACCTTACGTTTGCGCTTTGACTTTCACAATACTGGAGTCAAAGAAGTGCTGAGAATTATGGCACCTGCCACCTTTTCTTCCGGGATGTTACATATTAACGTTTACACCGATTTATTCTTCGCTTCTTTCATCCCCAAAGCTGCTGCTAGTTTAAGCTATGCCGGACTATTAGTACAAACTCCATTAGGCATTATTTCCAATGTTTTATTAGTTCCCTTTTTGCCAATCTTTTCCCGACTTGCCGACCCTAAAGATTGGTCAGAATTAAAAGACAGAATTCGTCAAGCATTAATTCTCACTGCCCTGACAATGTTACCATTAGGGGCAATCATGGTTTCTTTAGCAATGCCGATCGTCCAAGTAGTTTATCAAAGAGGCGCATTCGATAAACAAGCATCTCAACTAGTAGCATCTTTGCTAATTGTTTACGGCATTGGAATGTTTTTCTACTTAGGGCGAGATGTCTTAGTCCGAGTATTTTATGCCTTGGGAGATGCAGATACACCCTTTAGAATTAGCGTTTTTAATATCTTTCTCAACGCCCTGTTAGACTTCATTTTTTTCAAACCTTTTGGCGCACCAGGATTAGTCTTAGCCACAATGGGAGTTAACATTACTTCCATGATCTTTCTCACCTGGAAATTGCATCAAAAACTCAATGGTTTACCCATGAAACAATGGTCATTAAAAATCGGCGCTTTAGGTGGCGCTAGCGTCTTTACTGGCGTAATTTCTTGGGGTGTTAGTTGGAGTTTCCAAAGATTTATTCCCCAGCAAAACTTGTTAATTCAACTCTTAGAATTGACTATTGCTACATTAGTTGGTTTAGCCGTTTTTGCCTTCTTCGCCACAAAATTGAAACTACCAGAAGTAGATATTTTAGTTTCTCGGATTAAACAAAAAATCCGTAGGTAAGCAAAAAGACTTCTTGCAAAAGTAAAATATCCGCATTTTCATCTGTGTTCATCTGTGTTTATCTGTGGATATCTGTGGTAAAAAAATCCCAGAACTCTGACTTTTGCAAGAAGTCCAAAAGAATTCCTACATATTGCGTTGAAATTCTTCCAAAATATCCATCAAATTTACTTGACTAGCAGTAGGAATCAAATCTGCCAAAGGAAGATCGCGTTTGCCACCAATTTTTACCGGAATATCCGCCAAAATTTGCAACACTTTGCTTTCACTTAAAGAGTTATCTTCAAGCATTGGATAAACCTGTTCAGCAACCACAGTATGCAAATGTGCTTCGCGTAAATAAAGATGCCATTTGGCAATATCGATATAAACATTACTGCCAATTTCAGCTGCGAGAGATTCGATCGCTTGTGAAGTATTTGTCTTAGCCATAATCACTTATTCTGGTAAAATTGCTCAGAAATCTAGTTTTATCCTATTAAATCAAACTCGATTGGGTTGCAACATCCCTGAAAAGTCAGAGAATTTATCTTAACCAGAGGAGGATTTAGAAGCAGTTTCATCCGTTACAATTGTGGGTTGAGAGTAATTAGCGATCGCAAAAATATACAAAGCGTGGGCAAACAAAACTGTCGCCCATCCGCCTGTCACCCAAACTGCCCAAGGCCAATCAGCCTTTTGGAAATTATGGAAAAACCATAACCCGGAATTACAGGCAGCAAAAATTGCTACATGAGTGGCAAAATTCATCCGGTCATCGAGTTTGCGGAAAGCGGGGTCATTGCGATCGGGTTTTCGGGGCCAACGAGGAGGCATAAAATATTTCTAGTAAGTTGAACAACGTTAGTACTTATTTAAATTGTAGGGTAAGGGTTGCGCGGGTGAAGCGATCGCTCCCTTTGTAGGGTGCGTTAACGCCAGTGTAACGCACCATTCCACTATTCTCTGAAAATCGGCAATGCTTTTAATATCTGAGATATTTTCTTCGTCAAATTCGTCAAAATCATAATACATTTGTCATAAACTTAGACTCACTCAACCCCGCTAGCCTGTTGTTGCCTAGCCTCTCTAATTTCGCGCATCCGTTTTTGATATTTGAAAGCGATCGCACTCGCCCATTCACTCATTTCTCTAGCTTTTACTTCAGCATCTTTAAATACTTCAAGCATTTCCAGTAATATTTTTTCATCAGGTAATTCTTTCATGGTAATGCCTGTAACTTCTTAGCAACTCTAATTTCAGCTAAACGTTTTTCATACTTTTGGTTGATCTCCAAAGTAAAATCAGCTAATTCCTTCATCTGATTCTCGGTAATTTTAGCTAATTCGAGCAATTCTTTCATTTTGGCTAATTCGCCTTCACTCATAGATGGTTGTGTCACGCTCAGTCCTCCAAACGAGTTTTTAGTTGATTAGCATTCATTTTAGCTTCTAAAACCCTTCCTAGAATTAGTCCTAAATCTTCACCAGCATCTTGAACAACTTCAGCAGGTACATCGTTAGGTGAAATTTGCTCGACAAGATTGCTAATTCGACTTCTGTTAATTTCTACGAAAAATAGAGTATTGCTCAAGGCAGCAAAAAACTGCATCAATATTTCATTTTCTGGAAAGAGAGACAATCTTTGCCTGACTAAGTTCAGTCCTGCGATCACATCTCCCTCAGTCTCATCTAACTCGCGGTTGAGTCGGTCAATTAGTGCTTGAATTTCTGATGGAATAGGCATCTAAACTTAATTTTAGGGGCTGTTCTCAGAAGTTTGATTACTGCGATCGTCTAGTTTGCGGAAAGCGGGGTCTTTGCGATCGGGTTTTCGGGGCCAACGAGGAGGCATAGAAAAACTCTAAATAAAAGGACAATTGATTTGTTTACTTTAATTTTAGAGTAATATTAATCCCTGATTGGAAACTTCCCCTTGGCATCGGACAACATTTGTAAATATCTCACCGAAAAGTACCCAGCACAATTTGTCCGCTGGTTACTTAACAAAGAACCCCAAAATATCCAAGTCCAGAAAACTGAATTAAGCGTCGAACCAATTCGCGCCGACAGCCTAATTTTATTACAAATTGACGAGCAAATACTCCACCTAGAATTTCAAACCTTACCCTATTCCCAACCCCCACTCCCATTTCGGATGCTGCAATATTGGGTAAGACTGCAAGCACAATTTTGGGGCAAAGAAATAGTGCAAGTGGTCATTTTCCTCAAAGAAATTGCCTCCGATGCTGTCTTTACAGACTCTTACCAAAGTACTAACATCAGCCATCAATATCGCGTGATTCGTTTGTGGGAACAAGATGCCGCACCTTTCTTAGCAGATCCAGGACTTTTGCCGTTAGCTAGCCTAACTAGAAGTAATGAGCCTAACATTTTATTAGAGCAAGTTGCCAGCCAAATCGCTAGGATTGAAGAAATAGAACAGCGCCGTAATATTTCAGCCTGTGCTGAAGTTCTCCCTGGGTTACGATTTAATCAAGCTTTAATTCGTCAATTAATTAAAGGGGAATTTATGCGGGAATCTGTAATTTACCAAGAAATCCTTCAAGAAGGTGTACAACAAGGAAAGAAACAAGGAGAATTAGCTTTAATAATGCGCCAGCTAAACCGTCGATTTGGTTCAGTTGATCCCCAGTTACAAGAAAGCCTGGAAAACTTATCGATTTCTCAATTAGAAGAATTAGGTGAATTGTTGTTGGATTTTTCGACAATTTCCCAATTAACTGATTGGTTGGAACGCCAGGAATAATTAATTTAACCCTAAGAAACCGGGTTTGATAATCTGAAATAAACCCGGTTTTTTCCTGGGAAGTTCGATCGCCATTAGCTAGACTGACTCTCTGCTATTGACTGCACTTGTGCGATCGACAAATCCAACGCCTCTGCAATTTGTTCCACCGTCAAACCTAACGCTAATAACCTTGGTACAGCCTCTAATTTTGCTTCCTGTTTACCTTCCTGTTTACCCTCTTCCAAACCTTCCTGTTTAATTGATTGATACATCCTTGTTTGCCGAAATTCATCATCTATTAAACCCAACATTTCTGCTAATTCCTCCCGACTTAACTGAGTAAGTTTGTACAACAAGATAGTTTCGATTAATTCTAATATTTCTCGCGTAGTCGCTGCATCTTCAATTTCCTCCCTTGTTTGCAAAATTAATCTTCTTGCCCGTTCAACAGCCGTTTCTTCCCTCTCAACTATTAATTGTACAATGCCAATTCCCAGCGATGTAGTTTCTCCCAATTCATTTAGGTAGATGCGCCTAACTCGCTGACTATCAATTAATTCTTGATAGGTTGCTAAGTCATCTGCCTCAACACTGCGATTAGGATAAATTACAACCACACGCCATAAATTCACCCCCGGATTTTGCCGGAGATAAAGAAAGACTTCGGCGAACAAACGGCGATAAAATGACAAATCTAACTGAAACTGAACTTCTACAAAATAAACTGGTTGTCTGGTGACATCGGATTTGGGAACAAAAACTCCATCCATCCGAAAAGCAGTTTGCTTGAGTTCCACAGAGGTAAATTCATAATTTCTCGCCTCGTTATATTGGCGATCGATCAATTCAAAAAATATCCCCGGAAACTCTTGAAACAACCGATAAAAAAGCGTATCTGTTCTCAATTTCTTACCTCAATCTGCCCTTTGATAATCTCCCGACTTCCCACCCGTCTTACTAATTAACCGAATCGCCTCAATTTGCATCGATTTTTCCAAAGCTTTCGCCATATCATAAAGCGTCAACGCTGCCACAGAAACCGCAGTCAAAGCTTCCATTTCCACACCAGTTTCCGACTTAGTTTTTACTCTTGCCCGAATTTGATATCCCGGCAATTCGGCATCTGCGGTAATCTGCACCTCCACCTTTTGCAAGGGTAGGGGATGACAAAGGGGAATTAACATCGAAGTCTGTTTCGCTGCCATAATTCCAGCAATCCTCGCTGTTCCCAATACATCTCCTTTGGGGGCATTTCCCGATCGAATTGCCTCCAACGTCTGCGCTGACATCCGCACCTGCGCCGCTGCTACCGCTTCCCTGACAGTGGCTTCTTTGGCTGAAACGTCTACCATACGCGCTTCCCCGCTTGCGTCCAAATGAGTTAAAGGAGAATTTTCCCAAAAGTCTTGCATAATTTTGAAAACCTGTGTTAATATAAGATTCTGTGAGTCAAACACAAGGGCTTGTAGCTTAGCGGATTAGAGCGTGTGGCTACGGACCACAAGGTCGGGGGTTCGATCCCCTCCAAGCCCGTCTCTGAAGGATAAAGGAGTTAATCCTTTATCCTTTATTTTTGCTTTTCTCGTTCCCCGGTTCAACCGGGGAACGAGGTGAAAGGAGGTTCTACCTCCATTGCTGCAAGATCTGAGTTTATCCTTTATTTTTTTAGCTATTGGTCAAAGTCATTTGTAATAACCAATAACTAATAAACATCTGAACCTTGTAGAGACGTTGTATACAACGTCTCTACAATTGACAAGTAACAATACTATCTTGCTGTATTTTGCCCGATCGCACCCACCACTTCCCTCACCCGATAGATCGGTCTTCCTTGAGATTCATGGTAAGTTCGCATTAACAACTCTGCCAACAATCCAAAACTAAATAATTGCACACCAGCTAGTAACAACACAACTGCTAAAACCAACAAGGGACGATTGCCAATTTCTTCTCCTAATACTAATTTGACAAAAGTTAGATAACTTCCAATTGTAATTCCTGCAAACATGGAGATTAAACCCAACCATCCAAAAACGTGCATGGGACGGGTGAGAAACTTCTTCATAAACCAAATAGTTAACAAGTCCATTAATACCCGAAAAGTTCGCCCTAAACCATACTTACTTTGACCAAAACGACGCGCATGATGACGTACAGGAATTTCGGTAATTCTCGCACCTTCAATGTAAGCTAAT
Source organism: Floridaenema aerugineum BLCC-F46 (assembly GCF_041929345.1). Taxonomy (NCBI): domain Bacteria; kingdom Bacillati; phylum Cyanobacteriota; class Cyanophyceae; order Aerosakkonematales; family Aerosakkonemataceae; genus Floridanema; species Floridanema aerugineum. The sequence continues at coordinate 49,911 of NZ_JBHFNQ010000090.1, read as the reverse complement.
GCAGGTAAAAAGCGATGTAATTCGCCGTAAAGATTCATGTCTGCAACTAGTTCGGAACGGTAAGCTTTTAAAGAGCAACCATAATCATGTAATTTTACTCCTGTAACTTTGCCAATTAACCAATTAGCAATTTTAGAAGGTAGCAGTCGGTTTAAAGCAGCATCTTGGCGATTTTTCCGCCAACCACTTACTAAATCATAACCTTCTTCCAACTTGGCAATTAATAAGGGAATATCGGCGGGATCATTTTGCAAATCGCCATCTAAGGTAACAATAACCTGTCCTTTAGCGTAGTTGAAACCTGCTGCCATTGCCGCAGTTTGACCGTAATTTCGCCTTAGTAAAACTGCTTTTAAATCTGTTCTTAGTATGGCTTGTTCGCGGAGTAGTTGGCTAGAACCATCTTTGGAACCGTCATCTACTAAAATTATTTCGTAGCTGAGTCCTGAATTTGTTAGGGAATTAGCGATCGCATCAATCAAATGCGGTATACTTTCCACTTCATTATAAATCGGCACTACTACCGATACATTTAGTTGATAGGGAAAAGCATTCTGCCGAACCGTGTTTTGGTAAATTATCGCAGTCATGATCACTCCTCAAAAAATTTTAACTGCAATTCTGTTTGGCAAAGATTAGTTGGGAAAAACTTCCTAATCCTGCGCCAGCAGTTTCCGCCAAAATACTAATTAAGCGGTATAAAGCAACAGTGGCTAACATTATAGCGGGAGAAAAGCTGCCACCTAAAATTGTGAGTATTGTAGCTTCAAATACTCCGAGTCCTCCGGGTGCCCCTGGCACTATTAAACCCAAAAGCCAAGCTAAACTAAAAGCTGTGAATAGTAATGGTATTTTACTGGGTTCGATCGCACTCAGCGCCCTTAATGTTAACAAAAACCCTGTCCCCCTCAATCCCACAAAGCAGATTTCTCCCAGCAAAGGTACTAGAGGGTAACTTGCAACTGGCAAAGCAGTTCCCTCAACATTTACTGATCCAGACTTTTGTTTTAACTTACTCAGTTTTTCAATCACTGGGTTTAAAATTCGCGGATGAATAGCTATTAAGACTACCACTAATCCAAAAAGTTGCCAACCGAAAAAAGATGAATTTTTAGACCCGATCAAGGGAATGCCAATTATAGCAACAATTAGGGCGCTGGCTGCCATCAACAAAGGTTCTAATAATACAGCAACAGTGGCTATTTCTAGAGAAACACCTTGTTGTTTAGCGGCGACAATGCGACCATAGAAATGCCAAACATTTCCGGGAATATACTTAGCAATATTCGTTTTTAGGTAAACAGGAATTGCCCAAACTGCGGTAATTGGTTGTTTCAGATGATGAAAAATCCACACCCAAACCCAAGCCGACCAAATATGTGCTAGTAAGGTGATGGTAAGTGCGATCGCTAAAATTCCCCATCCTCGATCGCTAATTCTAATTGCCGCCACTCCCGCCGCATGATCCTTCAATTGTTGCGCCAAAAAAAACAGCGTCCCCCCCAAAATCACCCAGCGCAAATAAGGCTTAAATTTTGCATATCCTTGTTTTATCAAGTTACTTATTCTCATTATTTCCCAATCCTGTAGGACAGGCATCTTGCCTGTCAACATCCCTGTCAACATCAATACCCAATCCCCTCACCACTCTGCCAAAACCTCGTAATTGCTGATAATAATTTTTGCTAACTTCATCATCTCGATCGGAAAGTGAATCGATCGCAATTCCATTCCGCCCTAACTTTTCCCCAGAACTGTGAATATAACAGTTATTGCCTAAATAAAGTCCCACATGAGTTGCCTTTTCACTATTACCAAAAAAGACAAAATCCCCCGGTTGTAACTCTTCAAAAGTCACCTTTTCTAGAAAAGCTTCCTGTTGATAAGCATCTCTGGGAATCCAAATTCCCGAAGCAGCAAAAACAGCTTGCATCAATCCCGAACAATCGTAATTTGGCCCTAATGTACCACCCCAGAGGTAACAATTGGGTTGTTTCATGGCATTTTGGGTAAAAGCAATGATTTCGGGTAACTTATTTTGAATTTCTTGGGGAGAAAGCGCGATCGGCTGATATGCTACTTCTGCCTGTACGAGAAACTTTAAATCATTCTTTAACAACCATCCCGGATAATTATCCTCCACCAAACAAACTGAAACCGCCATTTCCACTTCATTTGGCAAAACTTTCAGGTAACGTCCCACTTTAGCTTGAGTTGCCAAACGATTACAACTAGGAGAATCATATATATTGAGGTCTGTTTGGCAGATGTACTCAATTGATAGACTAAGATTCATAACACCTACTACTTTCAGGAGTGCTTCAGAGATCGGAAGTGACTTTGCCTAAAATATTTCTGGGTAAAGTTAAAAATCAACCATGAACAATTTACATCTAGCAATAGAATGAGCTTTTTCCGCAAAGACGAAAAACTAGAAAGTCTGGGTAATCAGATTTTACAGGCAACTTGGGCAGAATTCCCCGAATTAGGTCACAACCAAGTAGCCATGACTTGGATTGTCTACGATCCTCCCGTCGTAGTAAACACTGGAGGGGCTTTAAATCCCGAAACCTTTTGGCAACATCAAGTTCGGGGTTTTAATTATCGGGGATTCGATCGCATTTATCCCGCCAGCATCGTCAAGCTATTCTACCTCGTTGCCGTTTACGAATGGATCGAAAAAGGCATGATCCAAACCTCCGCCGAGTTAGAAAGAGCCATCCGCGATATGATCGTAGACTCCAGCAACGATGCCACCAGCTTAATAGTCGATGTATTAACAGGCACCACCAGTGGGCCAGAACTCACAACAGGGCCTTTTGAAACTTGGAAATTACAGCGAAACTTAGTTAACCGCTACTTTCATTCTCTAGGATGGGCAGAATTAGAAACCATCAACGTCAACCAAAAAACTTGGTGTGATGGTCCCTACGGGCGCGAACGCCTGTTTGTCGGAGAAATGATGGAAAATCGCAATATGCTGACCACCAACGCCACCGCCCGCTTGCTACATAGCATTATTGGCGGAGTTGCGGTATCCTCCAGAGCATCCCAAGCAATGATGGCATTAATGAAACGTGACCTGAAACGGGTTGACTTAAACAGCGAAGACGAAAATCAAATTACAGGTTTTCTCGGTGGAGGACTTCCCCAAAACGCCCAAATTTGGTCAAAAGCTGGTTGGACAAGTCAAGTGCGTCATGATGCTACATACATTGAGATTCCCGACAAACCACCTTACTTGTTAATCGTCTTTACCGAAGGCAAAGTCCACAGTCAGAACAAAGCCATTTTACCTTTCATCTCTCGGCAAGTACTTGCCGCTACCAGCAACCTATGAGTTTCTGAAAAAGCTTTTGGGTTATCACTGTAGGATGGGCATCTTGCCCGTCCTCTTAACTTGTGGGAAAATTCTTCCTTTAGTTGGTAGCAAAACTTATAAAAACACCCTAGATTAAAATTATAGAATGAATTTAGTATAAAAATTCACAGATCTTTTAAGATAGAACTAATTTGTTTGTGAGGAGTAACAGTGAATAACCTTTTTTTGCCACGCGCTGTTTTTCTGCTTAGTCTTACAGCTTTTGCTGGTGGGATTGGTAATTTACCCGCTAAAGCTGAAACAGCAAAAGTGAAATTTTCGGGTAACTCTCAGTGGATGGTTGCCCAAAGTAATCAACAAAATTCGGTACAAATATCATCAAGTAACTTAGGGGAAGTTGACCAATCAAATATAGGATCTGCGATCGATTCGGCTGAACAACAATTAAAAAATTCTTCATCTGACGACAAAAAGTCACCAGTTCCAGGCACAACTGTTACATCGGCGGCAAATCTGCTAGGTCAAACTGTTACTAACTCTAATTCCCGAACTTCTACCGCTACAACAGAGAACACTAGAACCAGTAATTCTCGAACCAAAAAGGGGACTCAAGTAGCACAGTTTGAAATAGAACCAGGTCGAGAAACTCGTTCCGGTTCTAGCTACGTTGGTGCTGGCGGTAACATCGGTTTAAGTGGTGAATCGGGAATCGGAGAAAATGGTTTTGCCTTATTTAGTAAAATTGGTTTAACCAGGGCATTATCTGTGCGACCAATGGTGGTTTTTGCTGGTGATACTGACTTTATCATCCCGATAACTTACGATTTTGCGATCGCCGCCGAACCATTCCAAAGAATTAATTTAGCTCCTTTTGTCGGTATAGGCGCAATTATCACCACCTATCGCGAACGCAATGCTGGTCTTGCCTTAACGGGCGGTGTAGATATTCCCATCACCGCGAATTTTACCGCTGTAGGTAGCGTCACACTAGGTTTTGTCGATACTACCAGTGTGGGTATATTGTTGGGTGTGGGTTATAACTTCGGTCAAGGATTTAGATTCTAAGATTTCGTGAATGGGGGCAATTGTCAGCCGATTCTCCAGAAATGTCGATTGCACCCCTTTCTTTGCACAAGGGGGTTTGCTTCCTAAATTACCTGAGAAATTCTCAGGAAAAATACTATTGATAAATCAAAGAAAATTATTTACAGAATTTTGTCAACTTATTGTATAGGTGCTTACCAGAAATTGTTAGTTGAAGATTTTAGTAGCCTTAAGTAGTAAATTTTATAAAAATTGCTCAATGCGAAAATCAACCATATAGAATAAAATTAATCATAGTGTGATTTTGACTTTTGGCAATAAACCAAGTCTTTGTGAGGAGTGACCGTGAGTAATATTACAATTGATTTCCAGAAAAACCTTTTTCTATATGTTGGTGCGATCGCTAGTGGATTAACTGTATCCCTAACTACTCTTAATGGATTACCCGCCCAAGCTCAAACAGTTAATAATAGCAGCCCTTCGATTCAACAAACCGTTAACAGCAACATATTTAACCCTGACCTAACCTTAACATCAGAAGAAATTTCCCCATCCCCAAAAGCAGCTGCTTTCAACATTCAATCAGAAGCAACACAAACCGAAATCCCAAAAGCAGAAGCAAAAAATCAACCCTTTCCGGGAACAACAGAAACCTCAGCCTCAGTTTTGTTAGAACAACCTCAAACAAAAAGTCAACTCGCACAATTTGGCGATGTTGAACCTAGTCGGACAACTACTGGTAGCGGTTACATAGGCATAGGCGGTAACTTAGGAGTTGCAGGCGGCACAGCCATAGGAGATTTAGGCTTTACCCTGTTTGCCAGATTTGGCTTGAGTAGAAATTTTTCCGTCAGACCAGCCTTAATAATTGGCAATGATTTCGACATTCTCTTGCCCATAACATACGACTTTGCCATAGAAAATACTCCTTTCCTGCCTTTCGTTGGCGGTGGCTTGCTAATCACAACTGAAAGTGGCAATGTCGGCGGCTTAATTACTGGCGGAATTGATGTTCCCATCAGCAGGCAATTTACCGCCACAGGTCGCTTGAACGTTGGCTTTACCACTAAGGATGCCGCACTTGGATTCATCTTCGGTATAGGCTACAACTTCGCCCCCGGATTTGGATTCTAAGGGACTGGGGACTAGGGACTGGGGACTGGGGACTAGGAGGTGGGGAGAGGGAGTCAGGAGGTAGGGAGAGTTTCTCGTAAGGAGAGTGAGAGAGTTTTGAGTTAATAATCGAACCCATCTCCCCATCTCCCCATCCCCCCTGCACCGAATGCACCGAGAGCCCCTACTTTGGGCTAACTTTCCCTGTGACCTTCAATTTACCGTCATCTAAGACAGTCCAAACATCGTAGCTGCCGATGACATCGCCATTTTCATCGATGTCAACGTTGCCGCTAGCACCTTGGTAATTAATGTCTTTGCCTTGACGAACTAATTCCAAAGCTTTGCAAACGTCGGTTACTTCTTCACCAGGGGCATTCGCAACTTCGCGAATTTTACTTTTAATTCCTTCCCCGGTGTTTGATTTAGAAGCTTGTGCTGCCAATGCTAACAAAGCAGCCGCATCCCAAGAGTGGGGAACAAAAGCGCTTACCGGGCGTTTTTCCTTTGCTTCCCAAGATTTGGTGAACTCTGTAAGTGATTGACCGCTGGCACCGGGAACAGTTCCGATCGCATTCGCTAAAATAAACTTACCATCACTAGTTTTGCCCACTTGTTGCGGAAATTCAGGAGAATACACACCATCGGTAAGCATTACCGTGACTCCCTTCATTAACCCTTGTTCGTAAGCAGACTTGAGCAACAAAGAACCAGTTTCAGCATACAAAACTGCTACTACCGCATCAGGTTTACCAGCAAAAGCCCCAGCTGCTTCTGATTCAAAAGTAGTCGCTTTTGGGTCATAACGAGTCGGTTTAGCTTCGTTGACTACCGTTCCCCCTAAAGCTTTAAAGGCTTTGACAAATTCCTGTTCAAAACCTACACCGTAATCATTATTAATTACAACCGTAGAAACTCGCTTAAAGCCTCTTTCACTCGCTAGTTTAGCTAAAGCTTGGGCCTGATAAGTATCTGGTGGGGCAGTCCGCGCCCAAAAACCTTGGAAATCACCCTTTTTGGCTCTTTCGGTAAATACTGGACTCGTACTACCAGGAGAAATTAACATTACTTTGTTCCGGGCCGCAATATCTACAGCCGCACTAGATACACTGCTAGCAAAAGAACCCACAACTCCGGCAACTTTATCCACTTCTGCTAGTTTAGTCATTGCCGCTGCCCCAGCTTCCGGTTTCGTTTGGTCATCTTCCGAAATTAAGGTGACAGGTTGACCGTTGACACCACCACATTTATTTACAGTTTCCACTAACAACGGCACAGAGGCAATCATCGGTTGTCCAATGGATGCTAAGTCCCCTGTGGAAGGTAGCAAAGAACCAAGTCTCAACCCATTTCCCGTCGCCGCTGGCGTTGGCGCAGCCGTAGGGGTAGTGGCAGCGTTTTGGGCGGCGGGAGTGGGAGTCGTAACACCAGCGTTGTTGGTAGTGGTTGTTTGACAAGCAGCTGCCAAAAAGCCTGTAATTAAAGGGATAATGGCGAGAGTAAGTTTTGTTTTTAGCTGTAGGATAGGCATCTTGCCTGTCTCACTTGGTTTTTTCGGTCTTTTCATCATTTGGCTACTGAACTTCTCCACAGTCAACTACAAATACAGGGCAAAATTGGCTCTTTGATTTTAACCTTCAGTTGGTTGACAAAAACTTTATCATCTTCTATGTGTTTCGCCAAAATTACTCAGATCTTACAGCAATGGAGGTTCTACCTCCTTTCACCTCGTTCCCCGGTTGAACAAATGGAACGAGAAAAAAATAAGTACCGCTCTTTGTATAAAATGAACATTGTCGATCGGTAAGCGAACATTAGCTAGTCTTGAGTTTTCCAGGTAGTTCACCTCTCAATGATTCATAATATAATCAGTTTCTAAAGTAAAATATTCTATTGCATTTTCCTCTAAGTCTTTTCGCTCTACAACTAAAGCGCCTGTGTATTCTGCTCCTGGTTTAAATTCAGTACAAAACCACTGATTGTTGAGTAAAATATTACTTTCTGTACTGGATAAATTAATTGCGTTTTCCGGTGTAATAGAAACTGCGATCGCTTGCAGTCCACTCAATCCCTCACCAGTCGCTTTGAGATAAGCTTCCTTAATAGTCCAAAACCGAAAAAATAGTTGTTGCTGTTGTGATTCTGGCAGCGCATTAATTAAGCTAGATTCACTTCGGGAAAAAAAGCGTTCTGCTAATTGTTGTACATCAGCGATCTGCCGCAAATACTCTAAATCAATTCCGACTGCACGATTAAGCGCGATCGCATAAACTGCTAAATCTTGCGAATGAGATACATTAAAACACAGCCTCGCTTCAGTATCAATATTATTGAGCTCCGGCTTCCCTTGCTGCGAGTACCTAAACTCTAGTCGATCCGGTTCTATATTTAAATAGCCACTCAAAATAATTCTTAATAATCCCCGACTGGCAATATACTTCTTTTTATCTCGTTCAAAATAAAACCTGTCCGCCCTCTGCCGTTCATCTAAAGACAAATTTACCGCTAACTTTGTCAATAACTCTGGCCGTAAATCTATATCCGCCCGCCAAATATGCAGAGCGTTTTTTAGATTAGTTAAATTAATTAAATTTTTGCTGGGATAATGCCATAATATCATAAAAGTGGAAAATGTCTTACTCTTGGATTAAAATAAATTATTAAACCTAGATTAGGAGTTTAAATGTAAAATATCATAATCTTAAAGCCACCAAGCTGAAAGAGCAAATATAGAACACCATTTTACAACCTTAGTGTCAATGCCCAAACAATAATTTACAGATAAATTGAGAATCAGAGGGAAAATTTTCAGGTAAAGAAGTGACGGTTCTTGACTTATATGTTTTCCTAAACCTTATCCCCCTTTGACCGATCAAATGAACAGAACAGGAAATCATAACTCTTATTCCTCTGCGATTTGGCGCTATAGTATAGCGATTTTAACAGTAAGCTTGGTTCTGGGGATAAACTTACTCCTTGAACCGTTGTTCGACACAGAAAGTCCATTTCTCCTGTTTTTTACCGCCGTGATTATTAGTGCGCTGTATGGGGGAATTAGGGCAGGAGTCTTAGCTACAATTTTGTCAGCATTAATTTGCAATTGCCTGTTTTTCTCCCCGCTTGGTTACTTTTTTGTTCCCAGTGCGGGGCAAAGTGTGAAGTTGATTTTATTTATCTGGGAAGGCATTTTTATTAGCTACATTATGGGGCAATTAAATCTAGCGAAGGATCGAGTAAAAAGGGGACAACAGGCATTAGAATCAAATCAAAGAATAAATACTTTAGAAAGGGAAACAGAGCCAAATTATGCGGTTTTTTTGTTAGATGCAAAAGGGGCGGTTGCTAGTTGGAATCAACAGGCAGAAAATCTCAAGGGATATCAAGCAAAGGAGATTATTGGAAAGCATTTTTCTTGTTTCTATCCCCAGTCAGATATTGCCCAAAAAAAACCCGATCGCTACTTGCAAATCGCCGCCACAGAAGGACATATAGAAAAAGAAGGATGGCGAATTCGCAAAGATGGTTCTCTGTTTTGGGCAAACGCAATAATTACTGCTTTGCGAGATGAGAAAGGAAATTTGACAGGATTTTGCAAATTAACGCGAGATTTGAGCAGTCGCAGACAAACGGAAGATTCTTTGCCACAGCCAAACAATAACTTAAACTTAGAAACGCGCATCCAAGAACGCACCGCCCAACTAACAGCAGCAAATCGAGAATTACAGCAGCAAATCGAAGAAACAAAGAAAGCAGAAGCAGCATTGCAGATCAGCGAACAACGCTTTCGGGCTATCTTTAATCAGACATTTCAGTTTATTGGATTGATGAAATCAGATGGCACTTTAATAGAAGCTAATGAAACAGCCTTAAAATTTGGTGGATTAAAGCGAGAAGATGCGATCGATCGCCCATTTTGGGAAGCCCGATGGTGGACAATTTCCAGAGAAACCCAAGAAAGATTAAAACAGGCAATTCAACAAGCCGCCAACAACCAATTTATTCGCTACGAAGTAGAGGTTTTAGGTGCAAAAGATACAGTCATAACGATCGACTTTTCCATTAAACCAATATGCGATGAATCCGGGCAAGTAGTATTATTAATTCCCGAAGGGCGAGACATTAGCGAACGCAAACAAGCCGAACAAACATTGCAAAGCTTCTTCGACACAGCCCCAATGATGATGGGCATTGTAGAACTAATCGACGATCGAGACATCCTGCACATAGCTGATAATGCTACCACAGCGAACTTTTTTGGGATTCAAATTGAACAAATGCGAAACGCCACAGCCAGCGTTATAGGAGCCCCAAAGGAACATATTCAACAATGGATTAAACATTACCGAGAGGCAGAACGCACCCAAGCCCCCGTTCGCTTTGAATATACTCATGTTACTCAAGAAGGAGAACGGTGGCTATCAGCAACCGTTAGCTTAATTCCAGCAAAATTGAGTAGCCGTTCCCGGTTTGCTTATATTGTGGAAGATATTACCGATCGCAAACTTGTCGAAGCCCAAATTCACCAACTGAACACCGAATTAGAACAACGAGTCCAAGAACGCACCGCCCAACTAGAAAGAGAAATAGATGCCAGGGAACTCGCCCTCAAAGAACTACAGCAAACAGAAGAAGCACTACGCCACAGCGAACAACAGTTTCGCATGGTAGCCGAAACAATGCCCCAAATAGTTTGGACAGCCTTACCCGACGGTGCGGTAGACTACTACAACCAACGATGGACAGAATTTAGCGGCACTCCCCAAACAGCAGGATACAACTGGGGTTGGCAACCTATTCTACATCCAGAAGATGAAAAACGCACGGTAGAAGCCTGGAAAAAAGCAGTGCAAACTGGAGAATTCTACGAATGCGAACACCGCCTCCGAAGAACCGATGGCGAATTTCGCTGGTTTCTCAGTCGCAGTTTACCCCTTTGCAATAGTCAAGGGCAAATAATTAAATGGTTTGGTACTGCTACTGATATTCACGAACAAAAGCAGGTGCAAGAAGCCTTAAGGCAAAGCGAACAAAGATTCCGGGCAGCAGTTAATAATATCCCTGATACTTTTGTCATTTACGATGCGGAACGTCGTTTGCAGTTCGTTAATGCCGAAGGTTTGCGCAGAATTAAAAAGCCACTAGAAGCATTGTTAGGTCGTCGGGATGAGGAAATACATCCACCCGAAGTTACAGATGACTATCTACCATTCTTACAGTGGTCAGTGGAAACTTTGACTACTCAGAGTTTTGAATGCACTACTACCCTACCTAGCTATGGTACTTACACCGCAATTATTTCCTACATTCCCTTACTTAATGACCAAGGGGAACTCTATCAAATTCTTGGTATAACTCACGATATTACTAAGCGCAAACGTGCTGAAGAAGCTTTGCGGTTAAGTTTAGAACGCTTCCGCATTGCTTTAGAAAATTCCCCGATCGCCGTTTTCAACCAAGACCGAGAACTCCGCTACACTTGGATTTACAACCCTCGATTAGGCTACAAGGCAGATGAAGTTCTGGGCAAAACAGATGCCGATCTCATGCACCCAGATGATGCTGCTAAACTAACCGAAATTAAGCAGCGGGTACTTTTAACCGGGAAAGGAGTGAGGGAAGAAGTTCACGCCAGTAAAAACGGAGAGTTTTCTTACTATGAACTAAATGTAGAACCATTACGGGACGAATCCGATCGAATTGTTGGTATTACAGCTGCTGCGATCGATATTACCGAACGCAAACGCACAGAAGCACAGCTGCAAATTCGGGCAAAACAACAAGCGGCGATCGCACATTTAGGACAAAGGGCATTATCTGGCATAAACTTAGATGAATTGATGAAAGAAGCCACAAGTTTAATTGCTCAAACCCTGAATGTTGAATATTGCCAAATCTTGGAACTTTTGCCCGATAGACAACAAACGATCGTGCGTTCAACCTTTGGCTTCCCGGAAAGCGTCATCGGACAAAGCATATTTAATACAGGTTTGCCATCTCAAGCTGGTTATACAATAGATGCTTGTGAACCAGTAATAGTCAATAACTTAGCGTCTGAAACTCCCTTTACTCCTTCCCCCTTGTTCCCAGAATATCAAATTATCAGTGGACTAAGTACAATTATTGCCGGAGTTCCCCAACCCTTCGGTGTTTTACAAGTTCATACCACTAAGGAATACACTTTTACTGAGGATGATATTAACTTCTTGCAAGCTGGGGCAAATATCCTCGCAGAAGCAATTCAAAGACAAAAAGCGAGTGTTATTTTACAGCGACAATCAGAAGAGTTAGCTTTAGCAAATCGCCTCAAGGATGAGTTTTTGGCAACTATTTCTCACGAACTGCGGACTCCGCTTAATTCAATGTTAGGCTGGGCGAAACTTTTGCCTACCAGGAATTTTAGCCCGGAAACTGTGAGTAGAGCGATCGAAACTATTGCCCGCAATACTCAAGCTTTAGCACAAATAATTGAAGATGTGCTAGATATGTCCGATATCATTCGCGGTAGGCTAAATTTACAAGTTGAGCCTGTGTCATTGGATCTAGTGGTTGAAGGGGCGATCGCTTCCATTAATCTAGCAGCCGAAGCGAAAAATATTCAAATCTGCTCCCAGATCGATTACTCTGTAGGAATTGTTTTGGGTGATGCCAGTCGCTTACAACAAATAGTTTGGAATTTGCTCTCTAACTCAGTCAAATTTACCCCCAATGGTGGGAGAGTAGAAGTAAGGCTGACTACAGTTAATCACCTTGCCCAAATTCAAGTCAGCGACACCGGAAGAGGCATTAGTCCTGATTTTCTGCCTCATGTTTTCGATCGCTTCCGTCAAGAAGATGGTTCCATTACTCGTTCTTTCGGGGGTTTGGGTTTGGGGTTAGCGATCGTCCGTTACCTAGTCGAACTACACGGCGGTACAATTCTCGCCGAAAGCTCAGGTCATGGACAAGGCGCAACCTTTACCGTCCAACTTCCCCTCCTGTAAGACTCTAGGTGCTGGGGGGCTGGGGGGCAAGAAAGTAGGGGCAATTCATGAATTGCCCCTACTCAAAACTTTCCCAGTCTCCAGTCCCCAAGACCAGCCTAATTGTACAAAAAACGGAGAGGGAGGGATTCGAACCCTCGGATGGGTCTTACGAGTCCATCAACAGATTAGCAATCTGCCGCTTTCGACCACTCAGCCACCTCTCCAAGGTGACATTAATTTATAGTAGCACGCTTTTGATAGATAATCCAGCGAATTCCCAAAAAAAGTTTTGCACTTTCCCACCCTTGTCTAGCCTGCCCCCCTACCCGCAAAAGGTTCGGTTAACATTACTTGTCTGAGATCTGGCATAACTAGAACGCCAGTCCAGTAAAAGCTCTTGACAGAAAAACCAGCATAAGTATTGTGTAGGGGCGAAGCATTCGGGCGACAATTTATTGTACAAAACCCAAGATTTTCTGTCCGAATGCTTCGCCCTGCTGCGGCCTGTACAACGACCCACATTTAGTTCTTTTTGTCAAATACTTCTACTGGACTGGCGCTCTAGGAGGTGGAACCTCCTGTGTCCTCGTTCCCCGGTTGAACAAATGGAACGAAAAAAGCCCAAAGTATTTTAATTTACCAGATTATTTCACTCTTAAGTAATATCTTCACTTGCGCCGATCAATCTCTCCCTTAGCTGATGTTATCAGATCAATTGCTCCTTACTGTAAATATCAAAAGCTCAAATTTAACACTTGAGCTAATCAGGCGGCTACTAATTTTAATAATCTCTTGTTTCGGCTTTCATTTAATTACACCAACAGTTACAAAACTATGTTTTCCCCAATCAAAAAGCACATTGCTCTCATATCGGTGCATGGAGATCCAGCGATCGAAATTGGTAAAGAAGAAGCTGGCGGGCAAAATGTTTATGTGCGTCAAGTAGGTCAAGCATTAGCACAAAAGGGTTGGCTAGTTGATATGTTTACCCGCAAAGCTAATCCTCAACAAGATACGATTGTACAACATAGCCTTAATTGTCGAACAATTCGTTTAAATGCAGGCCCGGAAGAGTTTGTGCCAAGAGATGATATTTTTGGATATTTACCAGAGTTTGTGGAGAATTTTCGCCAATTTCAGCAAGAAAATCAAATTACTTACCCGATCGTTCATACTAATTACTGGCTTTCTGCCTGGGTAGGGATGCAACTGAAAAATAAACTTGATATACAACAAGTGCATACTTACCATTCTTTAGGTGCAGTTAAATATAAGTCAGTCACCACAATTCCGATGATTGCTACTACCCGCTTAAGCACAGAAAAAGCGGTATTAGAATCAGCCCAGAGAATTGTGGCAACTAGTCCGCAAGAAAGAGATCACATGAGAACTTTAGTTTCTCAAAAAGGCAAAATTGACATTATTCCTTGCGGTACTGATATTAGTCATTTTGGTTCTATTAGTCGGATAGCAGCTAGAGAACAATTAGGAATTGACCCAGAAACTAAGGTAATTTTATACGTGGGTCGTTTCGATCGACGCAAAGGAATTGAAACTTTAGTGCGGGCGGTTGGTCAATGCCAAGCTAGGAAAAATCACCAGCTAAAATTAATTATTGGGGGCGGATTTATCCCCGGACATAGTGATGGGAAAGAGTCCGATCGCATTGCCAGCATTGTAGACGAACTGGGTTTAAACGATCTAACAATTTTCCCCGGAAGATTGAGTCGAGAAGTTTTACCAAATTACTACACTGCGGCTGATGTAACTGTTGTTCCCAGTCACTATGAACCCTTTGGGTTAGTAACAATTGAATCAATGGCTTGTGGTACACCAGTAATTGGCAGCGATGTTGGTGGTTTACAATTTACGATCGTACCAGAAGAAACTGGTTTACTCTGTCCGCCTAAAGATAACGCAGCTTTTGCAGCGGCGATCGATCGCATTTTGGGCAACCCAGAAAGGCGCAACAAATTAGGAATAAATGCCAGAGAACGAGTCGAAAAAATGTTTAGCTGGGATGGAGTTGCTGCTCAATTAACTAACCTTTACCTTGACTTACTCAAACAACCAAAAGCGAAACAATTCAGTAGTGTGAGTGCTTAGTAATACCAGTTGTTGTTTGCTCAGATCTTTGCTCAGATCCCCGACTTCTTGAAGAAGTCGGGGATCTAGATTCGGGTCTAGATTCAGCTTATCTTAGTCCTCTGCCTTTTTACTTCACCCACAGCTACACGGGGGAGGCGATGTTTAAAACTGCAAAGAATTTCCCAAGAAATAGTACCTAAAATTTCTGCCCAATCATCAGCGCCAATTTGAAAATTGCCATCTTTGCCTAAAACAGTGACTACTTCTCCTACTTGTAAATCAGGAATCGCACTAACATCGAGCATTATTTGATCCATTGTAATCGCTCCCACTTGGGGTACTTGCTGACCGCGAATTAAAACTTTCATTTTGTTAGAAAGGTTGCGGGGAATGCCGTCTGCGTAGCCAATTCCGATTACTGCTAAACGCATTTCTTGCTCAGCAATGAATTGATAACCGTAGCTTACACCAGTACCAGCAGCAATGGTTTTCACTTGAGTAACTCTGGCTTTTACCTGCATGACTGGTTTAAGTTCTACCACTTGTTTTAAATGAGTTGCTGGGTAAAGTCCGTAGGTAGCCAAGCCAACTCGTACCATATCATAGTGTAAGTTGCGACTAGTTAAAGCCGCAGCTGTATTTGCTAAATGTAGTCGGGGGAATTGCCTACCTAAGTTGTTAATTTTTCTGTTATTTAAGCGAGTAGCAACTGCATTTTTCGCTGCTTCAAACCGCCGCTGTTGGTCTTTCATAATAGTTGGATCGGGACTATCAGCGGTGGCTAAGTGAGAATAGATACTGGCTATTTCTAAATTTGGACAATGATAAACTAGCTGGACAAAATCAGCGGCTTCTTGCCAGTTAGTTCCTAATCGTGACATTCCCGTATCTAATTTAATATGGACAGGTAAATTTTGATTCAGGGAAGCCAAAGTTTCCGAATAAATTAAAGCTTGTTGGGGAGTGCAAAGGGTGGGTTGTAATTTCCATTGTGCGATCGCTTCAATTTGCTCCGGCGTATTTGTTGCCCCTAAAATTAAAATTGGCGCATTTATCCCCGCTTGGCGTAACTCTATTCCCTCTGGTATTGTCGCCACTCCCAGCCAACTAGCTCCCGCTTGTAAAGCTGTTTGCGCTACAACACAAGCACCATGTCCATAAGCGTCTGCCTTTACCACCGTCATCAGTTGCGTTTGGGGTGCTAAAAGACTTTTCATTTGCTCTACATTGTGAGCTAAAGCTGCTAAATCTATTTCTACCCACGCACGTTCGCATCGCATCGCAGCTAAAGCAGAAGTTTGCTCCCAACTTAACATTCCGTCTCACTCCTTCATCACTCACACTCGATCGCCATTTGCCCAGCATTATCGGACAATACCTGACTGGTTTGGCAAAATTAAACCACTAAATTGATACTAGATTAACTTGTAAGTAAGTAAATTTTACATTTAGCTAACAGATAATGCCAAGGTGAATTTCAGTATTAATATCATTCTACAAATAATTTTTTTACTTCAGGAAAGGGGAATGATTTCAGTTAAAGGTAAAGGCGAAATGAAAACATATTTTTGGCAAGACAAGCTTTAAAAATGACAAAATAAAAGCAGTTGTCTGGCAAACTACGTAAAATTAGATAATTCAATAAAAGCAACAGCTAGTCCAGGGGATAGAGGGGTGTTTTTGCCGGATAATTCGGTAAATTTAGCTAAATTCAGCCAGAAAACTAAAATTAGCTAAACTGTCAGGGTAGCGTTCTTACTGACTCATTGTTTGACCGATGAAAATTCAATTAGTACGACAATCGATTAATGTATATCTATGAGAATTCGCCTTTTACCCTACATAGCAGCATTATCAGCAGGAATGGTAGTTCTAGCTGGTGTCTGGATGATCGATCGCTCAGAGGGAAAGCGCTTCCGGGAAAGTAATCGCGCCGATGTGTTGCATCAACTCAGCACTGTCCGCGCCAAATTAGAAGGCGCTTTAAACTCCCGATTATTTCTGGCGCGAGGGTTAGTCGCTTATGTTTCCAATCATCCAGAAATTGACCAAGCAGAATTTGAACGCCTTGCCAAAGTGTTAGTTTCGCAACAAACTGGCATTGGGAGCGTGGCATTGTACAGAGATTCGATCGTAACTCACATTTACCCATTAAAAGGTCATGAAGCAGCGATCGGATTCGATCCTTCATCAGTACCCGAAGAACGAGAGGCGATTCAACGAGCAATTAACAGCAGAAAAACCGTAATTGCAGGGCCAGTAAACTTAGTAGAAGGGGGTGTAGGTTTTATCAATCGCACTCCCATTTTTCTTTCACCCCCCAACGAACCCCCGGAAAGTGGAAGATATTGGGGATTAGCAGGTGTAATCGTGGACAGAGACACGATTTTTCAAGAAGCAGGACTGATAAATTCGGGAAATCAACCAAAAAATCTTCCCCAATCTCATCAACAAGTGGAATTTGCTTTGCGGGGAAAAGATGGATTAGGGGAACAAGGGGAGGTATTTTTCGGTAATGGCGCAATTTTTAGCAAAAATCCGGTAATTTTAGCAGTAAAATTGCCCAATGGTTACTGGCAAGTAGCAGCAATACCTGTGGGTGGTTGGTCAAAACAAGCGCCGATTTCCCAATGGTTGCGAATCGGTGGCGGAATTTCAGCTTTATTAACTGGTATTTTGGTGTATATTTGGGTGCGATCGCCAGAACATTTACGCCGAGCAGTACAAAAAGCCACGATCGCTTTAAAAGAATCAGAAACTAAATATCGGGAATTAGTTCAAAATGCCAACAGCATAATTTTAAAGCTAGATCCCCAAGGGAATATCACCTTTTTTAATGAATTTGCTCAAGGTTTCTTTGGGTATTCAGAACAGCAAATTATTGGCAGAAATATAGTCGGAACCATAGTTCCCTTTACTGGCAGTTCAGGTCAAGATTTAGCAGGCTTAATTAAGCAAATTTTCCTATCTCCTGAGATCTACAAACATCAAGAAAACGAAAATATTCGCAGCAATGGAGAAAGAGTGTGGATAGCTTGGCAAAATAAAGCTTTATTCGATCGAGATGGTAATTTTACAGGATTGCTTTGTATTGGTACAGATATTAGCGATCGCAAACAAGCCGAAGAAGCCTTAAGAGCTTCCCAAAAAATGTTGCGGTTGGTGATGGATAATATTCCCCAAGCCCTCTTTTGGAAAGACCTTAATTCAGTTTATCAAGGTGGTAATCAAAAGTTTGCCGAAGATGTTGGTTTAGGAGAGCCAGCCGCAGTTATTGGGAAAACTGAGTATGATTTTTGTGAAAGTGAAACCCAAGCCGAATTTTTACGAGCGATCGATCGACAAGTGATGGAAAGTAATACTCAAGTCACTCAATATTGTGAGTATTTTCACTTCAAAAATGGTCGAGAAGCTTGGTTAGAAACCAGTAAAATTCCCCTGCATGATGCTGCGGGAAATGTAGTCGGAATTTTAGTAACTTATGAAGATATCACTGAGCGCAAACGCACCGAAGAAGCCTTGCGGGAAAGTGAAAATAAATTCCGCTTATTATTTGAACAGTCAGGAGATGCCATCCTGTTATTACAAAATGATAAATTTATTGACTGTAACCAAGCCGCTGTTGAAATGATTGGTGCTAACAGCAAGGAAGAATTATTAAATTTACATCCGGCTCAATTATCACCTGAAAAACAACCAGATGGTAGCTACTCTTTAAACAAAGCCAACGAAAATAATGCCTTAGCAATTAGTAGAGGAAATTGGAGATTTGAATGGACACATCAACGATTAGATGGCTCACAATTTCCCGTAGAAGTATTACTCACCGCTATCCCATTACAAGGTGAAAAAATCCTTCATGTAGTTTGGCGCGATATCACCGAACGCAAACGTGCTGAAGAAAATTTAAAAGCAAGTGAAAGACGCTTACGCAGACAAAGTACCGCACTTTTAGAATTAGCAACTAACAGCAAACTTACCAGAGGTGATTTAGTAGAAGTAATTCAAGAAATTACCGAAACAGCAGCTAAAACATTGGAGTTAGAAAGAGCCAGCGTTTGGTTGTATAAACCAGAGAAAACAGGAATTATTTGCTTGGATTTGTATGAGCGAAGTAGCGATCGCCACTCTTCAGGAATAGAATTATTATCACAAGACTACCCCAACTATTTCCAAGCATTACACACTCAACGAATTATCACCGTTCATCATGCTCATAAAGACTCTAGAACCAATGAACTATATGAGAATTATCTGCATCCTTTAGGGATTATTTCCCTGTTAGATGCACCAATTAGATTAAGTGGGGAAATGATTGGTGTAATCAGCCATGAACATACCGAAACAGCACGTAATTGGACTTTAGACGAAGAGAATTTCGCCGCCTCTTTAGCTGATTTTGTAGCCTTAGCAATGGAAGGGGTAGAACGTCGCCGCGCTCAACAAGCACTATTAAAAGCTAATGAAGAATTAGAAAATCGGGTAGAAGAAAGAACAGCAGCTTTAAAAGCAGCCAATCATCAATTACTAGAAGAAATTCGCCAAAGGAAACAATCAGAAGTAGCATTAAGCCAAGCCGAAGAAAAGTATCGCACAATATTTGAAAATGCCGTAGAAGGAATTTTCCAAACCTCAGTAGACGGACGTTACTTAAGTGCTAATCCAGCATTAGCCAGATTATACGGTTACAATTCTCCCGAAGAATTGATGAATAAGGTTCAAAACGTTGAACAGCAAGTTTATGTCGCTCCGCAGCAAAGAGCAAAGTTTATTCAATTAATCGAAGAACATAACAATGTATTTGGGTTTGAATCGCAAGTTTATCGTCAAGATGGAAAGATTATTTGGGTTTCCGAAAATACTCGTGCCGTCCGGGATGAGCAAGGAAAAATACTATATTATGAAGGGACAATCGAAGATATTACCAAACGCAAGACAACAGAAGAAGCACTACGTTACCAACAAGAACAAACCGAAAAATTACTGTTAAACATCTTGCCACAACCGATCGCCGAACGCCTACGAAAAGAAGAAAGCACGATCGCAGATATCTTTAAAGAAGCCACAGTTCTATTTGCCGATATAGTCGGATTTACCGAACTTTCAGCGAACATTCCCCCAGTAGAACTAATAGAAATGCTCAACGAAATATTCTCCACCTTCGATGAACTAACCGAAGAACACGGCTTAGAAAAAATTAAAACCATTGGCGACGCTTATATGGTAGTTGGAGGATTACCAATACCCCGCCAAGATCATGCTGATGCGATCGCAGAAATGGCATTAGATATGAAAACACAGATCGATCGCTTCAACCGGGAAAGTGGACAAAACGTACAACTGCGCGTAGGCATAAATACAGGCCCCGTCATCGCAGGCGTAATCGGCATCAAAAAATTCATCTACGACTTATGGGGCGACACAGTAAACACCGCCAGTCGCATGGAATCTCACGGATTAGCCGGACAAATTCAAGTCACAACCACAACCTACGAACTACTCCGAGATAAATACCACTTCCAAAAGCGAGGTAACATCCCCATCAAAGGCAAAGGAGAAATGACAACCTATCTGCTTACAGGCAGAATGCTTTAACTTTTGAGTTTCTCGTAAGGAGAGTTTTGAGTTTTGAGTTACAAAGAAACTTTAGAGTTTTGAATTTTACCCAGGAGTCCCCTGCTCCGAGAGCTCGGAGAGCCGATGTTGAAAAAAATTTCTGGCAGTCCGAATGAGGTACTGAGATTCTAAGACTATAATCTTGACATAATCAGTAAACTATTGACGCAATTTGAATTCTCATGGGCAAGGTTCTGGTGTTAAATGCCTCTTACGAACCGCTCAACATCACCAACTGGCGACGGGCGGTTATCTTATTGATCAAAGGTAAAGCAGAGCAAGTCGAACACAATGGGAAATACATTTATACAGAATTTCCCTTACCAAGCGTGATTCGGCTGCGTCATTACGTCCGAGTTCCCTACAAAGATATTCCCCTGACCAGACGTAATATATTGCACCGAGACGGGCACAGTTGTCAATACTGCGGTTATACAGGGGACGAATTAACCCTCGATCATGTTCTCCCTCGTTCTCGCGGAGGAGGCGAAACTTGGGAAAACATGGTGACAGCTTGTGTCCGCTGCAATATCAAAAAAGGCAATCGCACACCCTCAGAAGCAAATATGCTTTTAAGAAATCCACCGCGAAAACCGTACAGCAGTCTATATTTTGAAGTTGCCAAACATATAAAAAGCGGTACGCATCAAGAGTGGCGAAAATATGTTATCGGTGTTTGACAAACCTGCACGAAATCAAGTGCAGGTTTTTTTGTAAGAGAAGGGAACGGGGACTCTTGACTCTTGACTGGACAAGGGGACAAGGGGACAGGAGCGGGGTTAGGGGTTAGGGAAAAACTCCCCAGATCTTGAGCTCCCCAGATCTTGAGCTCCCCAGATCTTGAGCTCCCCATCTCCCCATCTCCCCATCTCCCCATCCCCCCATCCCCCCATCTCCCCTGCCTTCTTGCACTAGGGGCTTCTACCGAATGAAATACTCAACAGGGGGGTATGTACAATCTGGATTTTTTTGCGAAGATCGAAGGAGAAGCAACTTAACTCAACCTGGGGAATGCTGCTTTCTAGCAAGCATAATCACAGGAAATAAATTGTACATTCTAGACTTCGTAAAGTACCCCTACCCCTTTTTAATAGTATGCAATCTCGATCGATCGAGTCACTCGACCGTTTAACCCTATTAGCTGATTCTCCTGTGGAACTAAAGGCAAATATAGCCAACTCTGAATCTAATCTAAAGCGATCGGCTTCGTCTGCATCTGAATCGATAAACGAACCTATCAGACGTTCCCCCAGCCAATTATCTGCTCAAAAAACCCAAGCTCTACAACAAACCTTAGAGCGCCATCGGGGAGAAAAGCAAATTATAGTTGTTCAGGATTTCCCCGATCCCGATGCTTTATCATGTGCTTGGGCGTACCAACTAATCGCGCAACAATATGGGATTCAATGCGACATTGTTTATGGAGGTACCCTAAGTCACCAAGAAAATATTGCCTTGGTGAAACTGACTAACCTACCTGCAATGCGTTGGACACCGCAAGTCGTGAAAAACAAAGATTTGTCCTTGTATCAAGGTTGCGTATTAATCGATAACCAAGGTACTACCAGCCAATTAATGACGCAAGTCCAGCAAGCTGGAATTCCCACAATTGTAGTAGTTGACCATCACCAACTACAAGGTAATTTACAAGCTGAATTTATTGATATTCGTCCAGCTGTACGTGCCACATCAACAATTTTTACTCAATACTTGCAAGCAGGATTACTGGAATTAGATAACGGCATTAGCGAGCACGTAAAATGCGCTACGGCTTTAATGCACGGTTTACGTTCTGATACTAATGGTTTGCGACAAGCGCAGGAAGAAGAATTTCTCGCTGCTGCTTATCTTAGCCGTTTTTACGATCCGCAAATGCTCAATGCTGTTTTACAGGCGACTCGTTCTAAACGAGTGATGGATGTAATTGAGCGTAGTTTGAAAAATCGGATTGTGAAAAATAATTTTTCGATCGCAGGAGTCGGTTATTTGCTTTACGATGACCGTGATGCCATTCCCCAAGCTGCCGACTTTCTCGTAACAGAAGAAAACGTGCATACGGCTGTGGTTTATGGTATTGTTCATGATGAAGATAAAGAGCGGGAATTAGTAGTTGGTTCTTTAAGAACTACTAAACTCACTCTCGATCCCGATGAATTTATCAAAGAAGCTTTTGGTCAAGACAATCAAGGACGTTTCTTTGGTGGTGGACGTTCAATGGCGGGAGGTTTTGAAATTCCGATCGGTTTCTTAGGTGGTAGTAACGAAAATTCCGAATATGCCAAACTGAAATGGGAAGTTTTTGATAGCCAGATTAAGCAAAAGCTTTTAAAACTAGTGAATCCCACCCATAACTTGATTGAAACCGAATAGTTGGGTAAAGTTGCAAGTTTGAGATTTTAGATTTTTGGCTTATTTTACTATACAATCAAGAATCTTAAATCTGGCGAGCAAAGCGTGTGCGGAATGCACGCAAATTAAGCAATGGTGAATTTGTACTTGGTGCGTCATGGGATCGCTGCGGAAAGAGAAGAGTATCCTGAAGATGGGGTAAGACCGCTGACGAGTGAGGGGAAGCGGAAAACCAAGCAAGTAGCTCAACAATTGTTTAAATTGGGTCTGCAGTTTGATTTAATTTTGAGTAGTCCTTTGGTGCGGGCTCGCCAAACTGCTGATATTCTAAAAGCGATCGGACTAAGTTCCCAACTAGAAGAATCCACAGACCTAACTCCAGAAGGTAGCATCTACTCTTGGTTAACTTGGTGGGAGGAGTGGCGAAACAAAGGTGGTAGTAGTCTAGCATTAGTTGGTCATGAACCAAACTTGGGAGAATGGACGGAAATTTTGGTTTGGGGTGAAGCAAAAGGCAATTTGTTAGTTAAAAAAGCTGGAGTTATCGGAGTGCAACTTCCCGAAAGTGGTTCTCCGATCGGTCGTAGTTTATTATTTTGGCTAACACCACCAAAGTTCCTGCTCTAACAACTGTTAAATCATTTCGGTGCTAAAGGTAACAGGTTCAGACTTTCTGGTAAGTTAGCCTGAAGAGATATTCAATTAAGCAAAGAGTAAGGATATGACCGTCTGCGAGTTTAGACCAGGTTTAGAAGGAATTCCCGCTGCTGAATCTGCTATTAGTCATGTTGATGGACACAAGGGAATTTTGGAATATCGGGGTATTAAAATTGAAGAGTTGGCAGAAAAAAGCAACTTCTTAGAAACAACCTATCTGTTAATTTGGGGTAAGCTACCAACTAAACCAGAATTAGATGCTTTTGAACATGAAATCCGTTATCATCGTCGGATTAAGTATCGCATCGTTGATATGATGAAATGCTTCCCAGAAAGCGGTCATCCGATGGATGCTTTGCAAGCTTCAGCAGCAGCGTTAGGATTGTTCTATTCTCGGCGCGATTTGCATAATCCAGCTTATATTCGAGCAGCTGTGGTGCGATTGATGGCGAAAATCCCGACGATGGTAGCCGCTTTCCAGTTGATGCGGAATGGGAATGAGCCAGTTAGACCCCGTGATGATTTGGGTTATTCAGGTAACTTTCTCTATATGCTTAATGAGAGAGAACCAGACCCATTATCAGCAAGAATCATGGATATTTGCCTGATTCTTCATGCTGAGCATACGATGAATGCTTCTACTTTCTCGGCAAGAGTGACTGCTTCTACTTTGACAGACCCCTACGCAGTAATAGCTTCAGCTGTGGGAACTTTAGGTGGGCCTTTACATGGGGGCGCAAATGAAGAAGTTATTGAAATGTTAGAAGAAATTGGCTCGGTGGAAAATGTTCGCCCTTATTTAGAAAATTGTTTGCAGCGCAAATCGAAAATCATGGGCTTTGGTCATCGAGTGTACAAGGTGAAAGACCCTAGAGCTACCATACTCCAAGGTTTAGCCGAGCAATTGTTCGACAAGTTCGGGATGGACAAATATTACGAAATTGCGGTGGAGTTGGAAAGGGCGGTGGAAGAGAAGTTGGGACACAAGGGAATTTACCCGAATGTTGACTTTTATTCCGGTTTGTTGTATAGGAAAATGGGTATTCCCACAGACTTGTTTACGCCGATTTTTGCGATCGCTCGTGTAGCTGGCTGGCTAGCCCACTGGAAAGAACAACTCGAAGAAAACCGCATCTATCGTCCCACCCAAGTTTACACCGGATACCACGAATCTCATTACATCCCAATGGATCAACGGTACTCTTGAGCGAGCAGGGGGCAGAGGGGCAGAGGGGCAGAGGGGCAGAGGGGCAGGGGGGCAGGGGGGCAGAAGGGTTCTCGGAGTGTTTCCCTAAACCCTAACCCCTAACCCCTAACCCCTAACCCCGCCCCAGTCCCCAGTCCCCAGTCCCCATCAGTCTATCTCAGGGTTAGTTATAAGCAGAAATTGTGATTGCCTTGCTGGGCTGTAGTCCCTGCAACGATATACTATGCAGAGAAGTCCTAAAAAAATCTTCACAAACTGAGCGATCGCATTTTCAGCGGTTGATTGGTTTGGGCGAGATCACGAAAAATATCGACAAACATGAACTCAGGAATAGACCTGCAAGGCATTTTTATTAAGTCTCTCACGGACTTTGGCATCCCATCGGGAGCAGCTAAAGCCTTATGGCTTCCCCTACCGATGTTCTTAATGATCATCGGCGCAACAGTAGGAGTGCTAGTTACCGTTTGGCTGGAACGGAAGATTTCCGCTGCTGCTCAACAACGCATTGGCCCTGAGTATATGGGCCCGTTTGGGGTGTTAGCGCCAGTTGCAGATGGAATTAAGCTGGTTTTTAAAGAAGATACGCTTCCGGCTAAGACTGACGGAATTTTGTTCACTTTGGGCCCAATTATCGTAGTTATCCCGGTGTTTTTGTCCTATTTAATTGTGCCTTTTGGACAAAATTTGGTGATTACTGATATTGGGATGGGGATATTTCTCTGGATTGCCTTTTCCAGTATTGCGCCTATTGGTTTGCTGATGTCGGGTTATGCCTCCAATAATAAGTATTCGCTACTGGGAGGTTTGAGGGCAGCAGCACAATCAATTAGTTATGAAATTCCTTTGTCTTTGTCTGTGATTGCGGTGGCGATGATGTCGAATAGCCTCAGTACGATCGACATTGTAGACCAACAATCTAGTTTAGGAATTCTCAGCTGGAATATCTGGCGACAACCTTTAGGGTTCATAATTTTTTGGATTTGCGCTTTAGCAGAATGCGAACGCTTGCCTTTTGACCTTCCCGAAGCAGAAGAAGAATTAGTCGCAGGATATCAAACCGAGTATTCAGGCATGAAATTCGCCCTGTTTTACCTTGGTTCTTACGTTAACTTAGTTCTCTCAGCTTTAATCTTCGCTGTTCTGTATTTGGGAGGATGGAATTTCCCCGTTCCCATTGAAACATTAGCCAGTTGGTTAGGAGTCAACGAAACTAATTCCTGGTTACAAATTATCACGGCTTCTTTGGGCATCGGCATGACCGTACTCAAAGCTTACTTCCTAGTATTTTTAGCAGTTTTGGTACGCTGGACAGTACCTCGCGTCAGAATCGATCAATTGCTAAATTTAGGATGGAAGTTTTTACTACCCGTTGGGTTAGCAAACTTGCTATTAACGGCTGCTTTGAAGTTAGCATTTCCAGTTGCGTTTGGCGGGTAGTCATTAGTCATTCAATTTGGGATTTTAGATTTTAGATTTTCGATTTGCTGGACAATCTTAAAATCTAAAATCGGCAATCCAAAAATGACTAATGATAAGAAACAAACTAACAGATGACGAGAGATTATGAAGTTCCTCAAACAGGTTGGAGATTACGCGAAAGAGGCGGTACAAGCTGCTAAGTACATTGGTCAAGGTTTATCTGTAACTTTTGACCACATGCGTCGCCGTCCAATTACGGTACAGTACCCTTACGAAAAATTGATTCCTTCGGAACGTTTTCGGGGTCGGATTCACTTTGAATTTGATAAGTGTATCGCTTGTGAAGTTTGCGTGCGGGTTTGCCCAATTAATTTACCTGTAGTGGATTGGGAATTCAATAAAGAAACGAAGAAGAAACAACTCAGACACTACAGTATTGATTTCGGAGTTTGTATATTCTGTGGCAATTGTGTGGAATATTGTCCGACTAATTGTTTGTCAATGACAGAAGATTATGAGCTTTCGACTTACGATCGCCACGAGTTAAACTACGATAACGTAGCTCTGGGTCGCTTACCTTACAAAGTAACAAATGACCCAATGGTGACACCTCTACGCGAATTTGTTTACCTGCCAAAAGGTGTTATCGACCCCCACGATTTGCCTCCAGGGACTCGCGGTGCTGGTAAACTACCAGAAGAGATTCTCCAAGAAACAGAAAAATAAGGCAAAAAGTAGCGATTATTGGGTAGTGGGATGCACCTACTACCTACTACCTACTACCTACTACCGTTATTAAAGGACAAAAAACTGTGAATCTAGCAGAAGGAGTTCAAATTGTTTCCTTTGGACTGCTGTCATTAATGATGATTGGTGCAGCACTGGGAGTCGTGCTGTTAGCTAATATTGTCTATTCAGCTTTTTTGCTGGGTGGTGTGTTTATTAGCATTGCCGGATTATACATTTTGCTGAATGCTGATTTTGTAGCAGCAGCACAAGTGTTAATTTATGTGGGAGCAGTTAACGTTTTGATTTTGTTTGCCATTATGTTGGTAAATAAAAGGCAAGATTTTACACCACTTCCTAACGCTTGGGTGCGGAAAGGTGCAACAGCTTTAGTTTGTGCTGGGTTGTTTGTGTTGCTCTTAACAATGGTTTTAGCAACTCCTTGGACTACAACAAAGGTTGTGGGTGTTGTCCCGGCTCAATCTTCTATTGTGACAATTGGCGAGCATTTTTTCACTGACTTTTTGTTACCTTTTGAGTTGGCTTCTGTGTTGTTGTTAATTGCAATGGTAGGGGCAATTATTTTAGCTCGTCGCGAGTTCTTACCAGAGCAAGTAATTTCTCCAGAAACACCACAACAACCTGCTTTGACTTTACCAGAAAGACCAAGGGAATTGTTAGTTGCAGGTAGTGATAAAAAGGTTTAAGTTTTGAGGGGGAGACTCAGGATTCATGCAGTTACAATTACAATATTTTCTGCTAATAGCAGCGGCTCTTTTCTGTATTGGGATTTATGGATTGATTACTAGCCGCAATGCTGTGCGGGTGCTAATGTCGATCGAACTACTGCTCAATGCCGTAAATCTGAATTTGATGGGTTTTTCTAATTTCTTAGATTCCCAAGCAATTAAAGGACAGGTGTTTACAGTGTTTGTAATTACTGTCGCTGCAGCCGAAGCCGCTGTAGGATTGGCAATTGTTCTGGCTATCTACCGCAACCGCGATACGGTGGATATGGAGGCGTTTAATTTGTTGAAGTGGTAATTGGGGACTCTTGACTGGGGAGATGGGGAGATGGGGGAAAAAGGAAAATTCATTAACTCAAAACTCAAAACTCTCCTTACGAGAAACTTTCCTAGTCAAGAGTCCCTAATCCCCTTAAAAATATAACGACTGGAGTTGGTTATTAAGTGCAGCTAAAACACATAATCATTGCACACAAAGCAGGAGATAACCTGAGTCGGCAATGGGCAGAAAATTGTGCGCGACAATTGGAAAAGCGGAATTGTCAGGTGTTATTGGGGCCTAGTGGAGCCAAGGATAATCCTTATCCGGTTTTTTTGGCTTCTTCGATTCACAAAATAGATTTGGCTTTGGTGTTGGGTGGGGATGGTACGGCATTGGCAGCAGCGAGGCATTTAGCGTCGGAAGGGATTCCGATTTTGGCGGTAAATGTGGGGGGACATTTGGGGTTTTTAACTCAGCCGTTTGAGGAATTTAAGGATACAGAGAAAGTTTGGGATCGCCTGTTGGAAGATCGTTATGCGATTCAACGGCGAATGATGTTGCAGGCGGCTTTGTTTGAGGGCGATCGCACTAATCAAGAACCGATGAGTCAGTACTATTTGGCTTTAAATGAAATGTGTGTAAAGCCTGCTTCTGCCGATCGGATGATCACTTCAATTTTAGAGATGGAAATTGATGGCGAAGTGGTAGATCAATATCAAGGTGATGGTTTAATTGTAGCTACACCTACGGGTTCAACTTGTTACACTGTTTCTGCTAATGGGCCGATTATTCATGATGGGATGCACGCGATCGCAGTTACTCCAATTTGTCCTTTAAGTTTAGCGAGTCGTCCCTTGGTTTTACCAGCTGGCTCTGTGGTAAGTATTTGGCCTTTGGGAGATTATGATTTAAATACTAAACTTTGGATGGATGGTGTTTTAGCAACTGCTATTTGGCCGGGACAAAGAGTGGATGTCAGAATGGCTGACTGTCTTGCTAAGTTTATTATTTTGCGGGAAAACCACTCTTATTATCAAACTTTACGGGAAAAATTAATGTGGGCTGGGGCGAGAATTCATTACAACAATAATCACCGTCAAGGATAGGTGATTGGGGACTGGGATTTTTGAATAGCAGTCATGCAATTTTACTATGGATAAAATCTATCAGCTTTGATTACCCTCAACATTGTAGAGACGTTATATATAAATGAGATCTTGCACTCCTGAGCGGAGCCTCTATTTCTCGTTACCAGGTTCAACCTGGTAACGAGGGTTGGGAGGTTCCACCTCCATACTCTGCAAGATCTGAGTATAACGTCTCTACAAGTGGGAAATTTAATGATTCTAAGCGATCGGTAAACAGTTCCTAGCTTCTTGGGCGATTTGCTCTACTTCATCATTAGTCATCGTTTGCAGTATAGCCAAAGCTTCTGGACTACCTAAACGATTGAGTGCTTGGACGACGCGATAGCGAATTTGCCAGTCAGGATCTTTGGCATAGTGACTCAGGAGAGGAACTGCGCGTAAGTCTCCCAATTCACCAAGAGAACTGATAGCGGCTGTTTTGACTAAATCTACCTCTGATTTGAGTGCTTCTTCTAGGAGATTAAAAGCTCGGCTGTCTGCCATTTCTCCTAAAGCGGCGATGATGCTCATTTGGAGCAACCATTCCGAGGTGTTGTGGTAGGTTTGTTCTAAGTCTTTGAGAGCTTCTTTTAATTGTAAAGCTCCTAGACAGTCGGCGGCGGCGGCTTGAACGTCTACTTCCGAGTCGTTGAGCAGGCGATCGCGCAAGATGTCCAAAGATTTTTTCAGATTTTCCCAGCCAAGGGTGTCTAATTGACTAACGGCAGCGTAACGCACTCTAGGGTTGCTGTCCTTGATGGGGATTTGCACCAGCCTAAAGGCGTTACGTCTGTCTAACTGGCGCAGTTGGTTGACGGCGCGTAAGCGATCGCTAAGTTCCTCTGAACGAAGCAATTTTTGCACAGAGTCAGGAGTGATGGTCATTTGGTCAGTAAAAAGGGTTTTCAAAGAACAAAGCTGATTGGTCACAGGTCAAAAGATTTTAGATTTTAGATTTTAGATTTTGGATGGTTCGATCGCAAATCTAAAATCTCTTTGTGATTCAATGGCAAATGACCAGGACTAATAAACTAGTCTTGACTGGCTGCCATTGCCCGAATAATATCTCCGCGAGTGAGAATGCCGATAATTTGTCCAGCATCATCAATGACTGGCAAGCGACGAATGTTTTTGTCGTGCATTAATTGTGCTGCTTTCTGCAAGGGTTGATCCGGTTCAGTGGTAATTAACGAATCTTTCGTCATCACTTCTCCCACTGTTTGCCCCAAAGCTTTGTGTAAGTCTCGGTCATAGCGGGCAGGATTTTCTAAGTAAATCACGCTATCGAGAATCATAATATATGCTGGGGGAGTTACTCCGGTTTCCCGCCACATTAAGTCTGTCTCCGAGATCACACCCACTAATTTGCCAGCCTGATCCACTACTGGCAGACCACTAATACGTCGCTGGGCCATAATTTTAATCGCCTCTTGGAGAGGTGTTTCGGGCCGCACTGAAATCGGATCGCGGCTCATTACATCGGCAACAGTTTTGGGCATAATCAGACTAAATTTTTCCTAAGCAATTCCCCTGCTATCCTAATTGTAGGAAATAATACGGTTTTTCTGAGTGCGGTTTACACATTGTTAATTATTCGGGACTGGGGGGGTAGTTCTTAGCTTCGTTTGAGAGAGTTTTGAGTTTTGAGTTAAAGAGAAAGTTCCAAGTTGTCTCCTAGTCCCCTAGTCCCCTAGTCCCCTTGTCCCCAGTCCCTTTCGCAGTATGCTTGTAAGATGTGGATGCAGTTGGCGATCGCACCCAAATGAGCAATTTCATAACCGTGAGTGTTTTGGGTGGGAAAGCTTAAGCAGGCGGCGCGAGCGACGTGACCGAATTTCATGGCGATCGACGCATCGGAACCAAATCCGCTGAGAACTGCTAATTGTAAGGGTATGCCTAGTTCTTTGGCGACGGTTCGTAGGTCGTTATTTAATGATTCGTCATAGATTCCGTAACCATCTTGTGATAGTAAGACTGGTGCTTCTCCGTCTTTTATGGGATATTCGCTGGATAGGGGACAAATTTCTAGGGCGATTAAGGCTTCGAGTTTTTGGTTTTGGGTAAAGTATAGTGCTCCGATCGCGCCGACTTCTTCTTTTGCTGAGGCTACTAAATAAGTATCGACTGCGGGTTGTTTGATGTTTTCGGCTAGGGCTAGGAGGATGGCGATCGAGGCTTTATTATCTAAGGTGTAACTGGCGATGTAATCTTTGAGGCGGATCGGGCGTTTGCGGTGTTTGCCAATCACGACGCGAGTTCCGGGGCGAATGCCTGCTGCTTCTAGTTCTGCGGTTGTTAGTTTGGTTTCTACCCAGGTGTCTTCCCATGTTAGGGGTTTGTCTTCTTGTTGGGCTTTTTGGGGTGATTCGTGGGAGATGTGGCGAGATCCAAAGGAAAGAATTCCACTTATTGTTTGATTGTCGCCGAGTAAGTCTAGTACTCCTTCGCCGTAAACCCAAGGGAATGCGCCGCCTAGTCTGCGAATTTGGATTTTTCCTTCTGATTCGATGCTTTTGACGATCGCGCCAATTTCGTCTTTGTGGGCGGTAATGGCGATCGCTCTGGTAGAATCTTTTCCGGGGAGGTGGGCGATGGCGTTTCCGGCGCGATCGATCCAAGCTTTTACTTGTATTTTTTCAAAGTGTTGGAGTAAGAGGCGATCGATTTCACTTTCTGCGCCACTGGGAGAATGATGCAATACTAATTCTTCGATGATATTGAATAAATTGTCGTAGGTTGAAGTGGACATTTTTGGTTTTTTTTAACGCAGATGAATGCAGATTAACGCAGATGAACGCAGATGTTTATCAGAGTTTTTGGCTTCGTTTATAATCTTGGTTTTTTTACCACAGATGTCCACAGATGAACACAGATGAACACAGATGTTTATGAGGGTTTTTGGCTTCGTTAAAGAATCCGATTCCCGTAGGATAGGCATCTTGCCTGTCATCCCCGTAGGATAGGCATCTTGCCTGTCATCCCCGTAGGATAGGCATCTTGCCTGTCATCCCCGTAGGATAGGCATCTTGCCTGTCATCCCCGTAGGACAGGCATCTTGCCTGTCATCCCCGTAGGATAGGCATCTTGCCTGTCATCCATCTCAGTAAGTATTTAATTTTGTGTTGAACTAGATTGATTTTTCACTTTCAATGCTTCTTTAGCAGATATTCCTTCGGTTGGAGTGCCAAAAAACCAAATTGTTCCTGCTGCTTCAGCGCGAGTTACAGGTTTTTTGGGTTGAAATAAAGTAGTATATCCGAAAACTCGACGAATATTAGAAGCATCTCCGTTTTGAAAATCTGTTAATACTGCTTTTAAGGCTTTGGGTTCAATTTTAAAGGTATCTTGGAAACCCCAAGTTTGTTTAATTGCATCAAAAGTTGCGCCAGAAGTTGTTAATTTTGTATCTAAGGGAACTTTCCAAAGTATCATTTGTTCGCGGGTTAATGGCGCATCAGGACGAAACAATAATGCAGTGTTATCTCCTGAAAGTTGACTAGGAATTATTCCCGCTTCTGCTAATCCTTGAATTGCCGCAAAGTCTGGATCTGTACGCGGTACGTCTTGAAATGTTGGTTGGGAACTTTCGTTAGCTAAACGCATTTGTTTTGCTGGTTGATTGGCTTGAATTTGATTATTTGCTGCCATTAACCAACGGGCAAATTCTCTTTTGGTAATTACTTTGTTTGGTTCAAATACTGTAGTGTTGTCATCGGTTTTCCCGGTTTTGGCGGGAGTTAATACTCCTAATTCTCCTAATTCAGTTACAAAAGAACGTAATTCTTTAGGGGTTTTGTTGATATCGGAAAATGTTAGTGATGTTCCAGTTAAAATGGTGGCATCAGGTGCGGAAGTTTCTTGTGGTGTAGGTGTCGCAGCTACTTCCGGGGTTGCTTCTGTTGTGGGGGAAGGTGTTGTTTCGGCAGTTGTTTGCGGTGTTTCTTTAAGGTATTGAATCGTAAATTCTGTAACTCCGGGATTTTGGGTAGGTACAGAGGCAACAGTAACTTTTAAATCGTTTAAACGTGCTTCTAAATTACCTGTTTGTCGATCGGGTTGATCTAAAAGTTGCCAGTTATTATCTTGAAATTGTTGTTTATAGAAATTCTGAATTTTGTCTGCGCTGTCAGGAGTAAACCAGCGAGTGTTAGTAACTGGTAATGTGGAGGTTACTTCTTGTAATTGTGCGTTGGGGTAACGGGGAATTTCTGTGGGAAAATCAGCTGGTAATTCTGCTATTGGTTGATTTTGGGGTTTCGTATTAGCAACCTTTTCCCCTAAGTTAGCAGGGTTTTGTTTTAATTGTGGATCTGCTGCGAAGGTTTGTTCCAAGTTTTTGCTGGCTGGATTATTGGCGCAAGCAGTTAGGGAACTTAGCAGCAGGATGATTAAACTTAAAGATATAGCAGGACGTTTAGTAAACACCGCAAAAACTCAGAATTATTTTTCATCCCTACCCTAGCGTATCAGTAAACAGGTTGCTGGTTTTGGGGGTGATGCGATCGGAAATTACACCCCCTAAACCGAGTTTTCCGATCGCATTAAGTTAATCTAAAAAATATTCGGGCTATTAGTCATCCGTTCTACACGACTTTGACAAGAGGGGCAATTACAACCAACAATAGATCTGATAATTTCCGATTTTCTGTCATTATTTTCTATTGTCAATTGTTTCTGGGTTGATTGTGCGATCGTACTATCTAAATTATTAGTGGGTTGTAAGTTAATTTCTCCAGCGATCGCCGCATTGCTGGATAATAAAATTACAGCTAGAGAACTACAACCAAGCAAACTCAACTTCTCTGTATTCATAATTCCTCTTGCCTAACAGTCTCGCTAAGTTATTTTATTCAATGATTGCTGCGATCGCCAACAAGTTCCCATTTTATATTAAATCGGAGATCCCCCATTATCCCCCTTAACAAGGGGGACTTAAACGAGAGTCTTGTTTCCTCTGGTTCCCACCTTGGTAAAAACGAGAGTCTTGTTTCCTCTGGTTCCCACCTTGGTAAAAACGAGAGTCTTGTTTCCTCTGGTTCCCACCTTGGTAAAAACGAGAGTCTTGTTTCCTCTGGTTCCCCCCTTGTTAAGGGGGGTTAGGGGGGATCAAGCCTCTGTAGCAAACATTTACCTCATCGATCTTATCTCGGTGAAAAACCTTTTCCCCGCGAAACTTTTGACCAAATAAATATTTCGCCGTTGCTACCTCCTGCGGCTAATTTGTTACCTTGGGGTTGCCAAGCAAGACAGGAAAAACCTTCATTTGCGCCATCAAGAATTTGTGCTATTTCTTTAGCTTTTTGCCAAATTCCGATTAACCCGTCTTCAGCAGCGGAGGCGAGGAGAAATGTTTGGGGTTGAAAGGCGATCGCCTGTACAATTCCATCATGACTATCTAATAATTTACCTTGCCAACCTATCGATTCGTCCGCAGCTTTTTCCCAAATTACAACACTTTGGGCACTCGCAACTGCTAAACGTGGCGCACCAATTGATGTTAACAAATCTGACCAACTTAAGGCGCGAATTTTCCCCGGAAAACCTCGCATTAACCAAGGTTCAGGAATATCCCATTGCCAAACTGCTAAAGTATTATCTAAGTTTGCAGAAGCAATAAAATTGCTGTCTCCTGACCATGCTAGATTTAAACTGGCAACCGGAATTTCTAAGTTTATTGGGTCGTCATCCCAGTTTTTAGCATCCCATATTTTTACGCCTAGCTGACCGCTAATTGCTAAGTTTTCCCCGTTGGGTCGCCAAGCTATACTTAATACGGAAGATGATTCAAAATTCAGGGTTACTTCTACTTCTTGGCTGTCAGCATTCCAAATTTGTACGTATTTTCCCATGCTAAATGCTAGCTGGTTAGTGTGGGGATGCCATGCTAGTTTATCAACCCAATTCGGCGCATTTTCTAAAGTGCTAATTAGTTGAGTTTCTTCTGCTTCTAACCGCCAAATTTTGACTTCTCCGTTTTGTCCTCCTGCTGCTAAGTATTTTCCATCAACAGAAAAGCCAAGACAATCTACAGATTTATCGTTTGCTGTTTGGAGATAGGTAAGATTTTCTCCATCTTTTAATAAGATAACTTCTCCGGCTGCGTCACTGGCGGCGAGAGTTTTTCCATCATTTGACCAAGCTACAACGGTGACATAATCTGATAATGTGCCTTGCCAAGTTTGGTCGAGGATTTTGTTAGCTGCTAAACTAAACACTGGCGAAAGTCCTCTTTTAATTGTGCTTCATCTAAGTTGCGTCCGATAAAAACTAATTCGTTTTTCCGGGTTTCGTTGGGTTTCCATTTGCGATCGGGTTTTCCTTCAAATATCATGTGTACGCCTTGGAATACAAAGCGTTGATCTTCTCCTGCTATGTTTAATATGCCTTTCATCCGAAAGATATCTGTTCCTTGAGTTCGCAATAAGTTAGATATCCAGTTGTTGAGTTTTTCTTCGTCTAATTCGCCTGATTCTACTATTGCTACTGAAGCTACTGTTTCATCATGTTCATGGGCATTTTCGTTCAGAAATTGCGGATCGATTTCTAAGGCGCGATTTAAATCAAAGGCGTTTACTCCTAGCAATGCTTCCATTTCTAATTCGGAGTTTTGAGTACGATAAATTTTCGCTATTGCATTCATCGCCCGGATTCGTTTTTCTAATTCTTCTAGTTCTTCGGGTGTAACTAAATCAGTTTTGTTTAATAAAATGACATCTGCAAAGGCGATTTGTTCTTGGGCTTCGTCGGTTTCCCAATGTTGCCAAATATGTTTCGCATCGACTACGGTTACTACTGCGTCTAAGGAGATTTTATCCCTCATGTCTTCATCGACAAAGAAGGTTTGAATTACTGGGGCGGGATCTGCTAATCCGGTGGTTTCTATTACTAGGTGATCGAATTTGTTTCGGCGTTTCATTAGGTTGCCAATTATCCTAATTAAGTCGCCTCGAACTGTGCAACAAATGCAGCCGTTGTTCATTTCAAAGATTTCTTCATCTGCGTCGATTATTAGTTGGTTGTCTATGCCAACTTCGCCAAATTCGTTGACGATTACGGCTACTTTTTTTCCGTGTTCGTGGGTTAAAATTCGGTTGAGTAAGGTGGTTTTTCCTGCACCTAAGTAGCCTGTTAGTACGGTGACGGGGACGAAGTTTTCTGTTGTGTTTGTCACGGTTATTGCCTCTCTTTTTTTGAACCGCGAAGACGCGAAGGACGCAAAGAAGAAGAAAAAGAGAATTTATAGCAGTCTTAATTATTTGTGTTTTTTCCTTTTTTTTGAACCGCTCCAGACGCAGAGGACGCTGAGGTATTTAAGGAGGGGTTATTTCACAGGTTAGTTAAGGCTGCTATGGTCTAGGGACTTGAGGATATTATAATCATTCTCATTCTACTTTATCTTACTGTTTGAGAATGTTTAGTTTTGTAAAAATGGTAGAATTTCGGCGGCGATTTCTTCGGGGAATTCTTCGTGCATTCCTAGAGAACCGTTGAGGCGGCGGGTTTGAATGTTGGGTAGTTGGGCTAGGTTTTCCATTTCTTGTTTTGATTTGGGGGGACATTGTTCGCCAATTACTATCATTATTGGTAAGGAAATTGTGTTAAATAAACTGAGAAATTCGCTGTTTGTTTGGATGGGATCTAATGCGCCTGTGACGAAGGCTACGGGGGCAAATTTTCCGCCCGGTTTTTGGGTGATTTGCCATTTTTTATCGATAAAATCAGAGGTAAGGATTTTTGGATCGGTGAATACGTGGCTTTGATACATATAGCTGAGGAAGGGTGGCGCAGTGTTTAAGCTGTAGAGAAGGTCGCCTAAGATTGGCGATCGCACTGTCTCCCGAATTATACTAAACCAATCTTCCTGTTTTCCTGTCATTGTGGGTAAGGGGCCTCGCCATGTCGGGGCGGTTAAAACTATATGCGAAAATAGTTCTGGTTGTTGGTTGGCTAACCCCATGACGTAACCTGCGCTGTGTCCGGCTGCGACGACGGCTACAGGGGTTTTAAACACTGTTTTGACGAAATCTGCCAAAAATTGCTGATATATGGCTGGTTTGTACTCTAGGGGTGGGCGATCGGATTCGCCAAAACCAGGCCAATCTAATGTTACTGTTTGAAAATGGGGCGCTAGTAAGTTGGCGATTCCTGCCATTTCGGAACGGCTGGAAACTGTGCTAAAAGCAGGTAAAAGTAAGACTGGTGTTCCTTCGCCTGCGGTTTCGTAAACTACCCACAATTGTTGACCTTGCCAGTTCCAAGCGTATTTTTGCAAGAGTCTGTCGGTGTTGGTGGGGTAAGTTGCTGGAGTTGTGGTGTTCATGGCTAGAAGGGAAAAAGGTTTTCGTTTGCATCCGTTCTAGCCTTTAATGTATTTCAGGTTGTCTGACCTCGCAACTGTCGCAAGGAACGAACACAGGCGGGACAATCGCAACCAAACAAAGCTACCGCAGACTCGCTTTCTTCTTCTGTAAAATCTAACATGGGTGTGTTGTCTTCTCCAGGTTGCACGTTAGTTGGTGTCACTAAAGCTATTGGTAAACTCGATTTTTTGACACAGACTAATTTCTTGGTGTGTACGGAAGGGGTACAAACTAAATCCTGTTTATTTGCTTCCGCAGTTTGGCTAATTATTTCCGATGCTTGTGCGGGGTTGATGGTGACAAACAATGACAGTATAGACCCTAAAAGTGTCGGTCTAGTCAGTAAAACCAGCAAAATTCTACTCATTGGCTTCCATCACAGATATCTACTTATTTGCACAGATTATCCGGTATATTACCGCAAAAAGAAACAGAAAAGCAAAAATCTCCCAAATTGCCCTCAAAATTTGGGTTCCAACCTCCTCCTTTTCTTCTCTCTGCGTCCTCTGCGTCTGGAGCGGTTTATATGGAATTATCGAGTTAAGCAGTTATTAAGTTGCTGATTAATTTCCAGCGCATTTAAAGAACGCCCAATAAATACTATTTGATTGCTAGGTTTTCCTTGCCATTCTTCATCTTTTAAGTCGTAACGTTTACCGCTAAGTTGAAAAATGTGCCTTCTGGTACTTTCTTTAAACCAAAGAATTCCTTTAGCCCGAAACACACCAACTGGCAATTTATCTTGTAAGAATACCTGAAATTTTTTCACGGCGAAAGGGCGATCGCTACGAAAAGAAAGCGAAACAAATCCGTCATTAGCGATATGATTGGCATTATTCGGAATATTGGCTAAATCGAGATTCTGGTAAAACTCAGTTGAGGAGAGTTTGACATCTAAAATTAAGGGTAGGGGAACTTGTCCGTATTGCGATCGTAAAATTCGCGCCCCACCTTTGATCGTATCAAAAAAGTTTTCTAATTCTGCGACTTTTTCTTCTGGGACTAAATCTATTTTATTCAAGATGATAATATCACCGTAAGCCACCTGATTAAGTGCGACCTGACTATCCATATCATCTGGTGTAAAATACTCGGAATCTACAACAGTTAAAACCGAGTCTAACGTGATAAACTCTCTTAATTCTGTGCCAATTAAGGTGAGAACGATCGGCAAAGGATCTGCTAAACCTGTAGTTTCAATTACCAGATAATCAATCCGGTCTTGTCGTTCTAAAATTTTATAAACTGCATCGACTAAACTAGTATTCATCGTACAACAAATGCAGCCATTACTCAATTCTACCATGTCTTCTTCTAAAGCAACAAGTACCTGGCTGTCAATATTAATGTCGCCAAATTCATTAACTAAAACTGCAACTTTCAAATTTTCCTGATTTTTGAGGATTTGATTCAGCAAGGTAGTTTTCCCGCTACCCAAAAAACCTGTAATTATGGTGACAGGCATTCCCCGCTTGGGAATTTCCGCCAGAAAATTTTGCTCTGGTCCTATTAATTGTTTCATAATTCAGAAGTGAGAGATTGATAGGAAAGCGCCTGTTTTTGCATGGTTTGAAAGATGTTGTAAAACCCATTGGCGCGAGAAGGAGTCAAACTAACATTCAAGCCCGTATCTTTAATAAATTCTGGGGAAAGTTCTAAAATTTCTGTGGGTGTTAGTCCGTTCAATCCGGTAATTAATAAACCTACCAAACCTTTAACTAACTGAGAATCAGCATCTCCTTGAAAATAAACTTTCCCGCCTTGCATCTCAGAGGTAATATAAACCTGAGAAACACAGCCAGGAACTTTGTTTTCAGGAAGTTTGGCTGCGGCGGAAAATTCTGGCAACTTTTTGGCATACCAGAGGAGTTGTTCGTAGCGCAATTTAGCATCGCTTTGACGGGCAAAACGTTGCACTATTTTGGCTAAGGAATCTGGTAATTGTGACATTTCTCCTAACCTAAAATCATGGCTACTTCTTTGGCAAAATAGGTTAAAATTAAGTCAGCCCCAGCACGTTTAATACTCAACAAAGTTTCTAACATTACTTGTTTTTCATCAATCCAACCTTGTTGGGCGGCGGCTTTAATCATGGCATATTCACCACTAACGTTATAAGCGGCGACTGGTAAATTTGTTTCGCTGCGAATTTGGTGAATAATATCCAGATAAGCTAAGGCAGGTTTTACCATGACAATATCTGCACCTTCGGCAATATCTAAGAAGGTTTCTTTTAATGCTTCTCTGGCGTTTCCTGCATCCATTTGATAGGTTTTTTTGTCACCAAATTTGGGTGCGGAATCTAAAGCATCTCGAAAGGGGCCATAATAAGCTGAGGCATATTTTGCGGAGTAAGCGAGAATGCCAACGTTAATATATCCTTCGGCATCTAAAGCTTTGCGAATTGCGCCAATTCTACCATCCATCATATCAGAAGGTGCTACCATATCTGCCCCTGATTCGGCTTGAGAAAGTGCCATTTTTACTAACACTTCGACGGTAGGATCGTTGAGAATTGTGCCGTTTTCATCTATTAATCCATCATGCCCGTGTGTGGTGAAAGGATCGAGGGCAACATCGGTAATTACTACTATTTGTGGTACTGCTTGTTTAATTGCTTGAACTGTTTGTTGTACTAGTCCTTCGGGGTTGTAACTTTCACTGCCTGTATCGTCTTTTTTGCTTTCGGAAATAACGGGAAAAAGGGCTATGGCGTTAATTCCTAATTGGGCAACTGCGGCGATTTCTTCTAATAGTAAATCTGGGGTGTAGCGATAGCATCCCGGCATTGATGTGATTTCTACTTTTTTTCCCTCTCCTTCCATGACAAAGAGGGGATAAATTAAGTCGTTGACGCTGAGATTCGTTTCTTTTACCATGCGTCGCAAGGCAGGGATACGCCGCAAGCGACGGGGGCGATGGGTTATGTTTGGTACGGAAGAGTCAGGGTTTGAGGTCATGGCGGCAGATTAATTATAGAATGATTCTCATTATATAATTAATCGTACCAAAGCTGGGAATGACAGGCTAGGAATGACAGGCTGGGAATGACAGGCAAGATGCCTGTCCTACGGGAAGGTTACGCCTAAATCTGTGTTTATCTGTGTTTATCTGTGGATATCTGTGGTAAAAAAATATTTCTATTCCAAAATTACATAATTTACTAAGTCGGTGATTTGGGGATCGGGGAAGCGATTTAAGATGCGCCAAAGTACTGTATAACTACCATCTGGATTGCGCGAAATTGGGCGAAAAGCAATTAATAAATCGCTGCTAGGTGTTGTTAGTAATAATTCCAGATTGCGGCGTTGTCTTTTGGTAATTTGTTCATTGTTTAATACTGCTTCTGGTAGTTGAAATTGCACTGTTCGCACTAAATAAGTGTGGTTTAAATTTGCTGGCGCTTGGGCAAAAAGTTTAATGCAACAAACATCGGCGATTTTTCCGGTGATGAAGAGGCGACGATCGATCTGCAACGCCTCCAATTTATCAGGTGGTTGATATTTCAGGAAAAATTCTCTCGTAGGTTCTGCAACATTTAATAACTTAGCATCGAGATTTTCAATTGGTACATTTCCTAAGTCTTCAATAAAGCCGTAATTTAATCCTTGCTGGACAATTTGAAATTGATTATTGTCAAGTTGGATTTCTAAACGGGGAACAAATACGCCGCTTTCTGCTAAAGGTGGATAAGGAAAACGTTCTAATCTACTTGCTAGTAACCGACTGCGTAATTCTTTCGCGTCTTGGCGATAAAATTCTGCTGGTAATATTCGGGCAATTCCTGTGTTTTCTAAGGCGAGAAATGGACTGTATAATTGATTAAGTGCTTCGGAAATATTGTAAGGATCTTCTGTTACTTGACTGGGAAAATTAAATCTAGTTGGAGGGGGAAAAAGTCCGGTTGCTTGGGAGAGTAATCTTCTGGTGGTTAACAGGGGGGTGGTTGCTTCGATCGAAATGGCGATCGCAGGTAAAACGGGAGGTAAATATCCCTCTATTGGTTGTTTAGCTTCTCTGCCAATTATAGGCGGTTCTGGTGAAGGTAAAGGTGTAATTTGTGGAGGCGAAATTGGTTGTACATCTCCTAATCTAACTATTCTCCCGTTAACGATCGGTTTGAGGTTTTCTAAGTTGTTGGTGGAAATGTAAAGGTAACAGTAAAGTTGTAATTGTTCGTTGGTTAAATTAGCTAATAGTGGCGGGTTGATAATGTTTCCAGAACTTACAGATCGGCAAAGATTGATTGGGGAAGCGTAGTAGCTTCTGAGGAAGCGATCGACTGCTGAGGTATGCAGGAAAAGTTGCGATCGCACTCCTCTGAGAAATTCTGGATCGGCGCTGGCGATCGCCTTTTCTAACCGAGAAACTAAGTAAATTTGTTCCTGTACTAGTTGTTGTGCTGGTTGCCAAAAATCAGCGTTTTGACTTGATTGATATGAAGGTATAAAGGGATTTTCTTGCGCCTTGGCAACCTGGGGAGAAAATAACAAAAGTAGTAATAGCAAAGATAAAGGCTTTTTCATGGTTTCCAGTTTTTATAATTACCGATCACCTTTTTACCACATCTTTTAATTTTGCCGATCTTGAATATTTTGCTTATCTTCTGTAGGGTGGGTAGTTTCTGCTGCTAATTCTTCTTGTGGCGATTCGGTTG
Organism: Floridaenema aerugineum BLCC-F46; assembly: GCF_041929345.1. Classification (NCBI taxonomy): domain Bacteria; kingdom Bacillati; phylum Cyanobacteriota; class Cyanophyceae; order Aerosakkonematales; family Aerosakkonemataceae; genus Floridanema; species Floridanema aerugineum. The sequence goes on along the minus strand of NZ_JBHFNQ010000090.1, from coordinate 8,256 downwards.
GTATGACTACGACATTAGTTGTCTGAGCTTCTTTCTTTTTACTCCATTGATCGAGCACATCTTTAATTAAGACTTCCTTAATCCAAACTTGTCCTACAACTGTAATTGGCAAGGCTAAAACTAATCCCAGAAATCCAAAGAAGGTAGCAAAAACCACCTGAGACATTAAGGTAATTGCGGGTAAAAGTGCTACCTGTTGCGCCATTACGTAAGGAGTAATGAAGTTGCTTTCTAGTTGTTGAATAAATATGTAAAGAATCAATACAAAAAGTGATTTCCAAGGGTTATCTAATAAGGCAATACCCATTGGTAAAACTACGCTTAATGTAGGGCCAATATTGGGAATAAAGTTTAGTAATCCTGCTAAAACTCCTTGCGCTAATGCTAATCTCACACCAATAATTGAGAGTCCAATAAAACTTAATAAGGCAACCAAAGTCATACTAATGATTGCGCCAATTACCCATTTTCCTAGTGCTACTTCACACTCATTTAAAATTTCGTCTACTCGTCGTCGATAAAAAGAGGGAAATAGCCGCACAAATGTTTTGCGATAAGCTAAGGGTTGAGCTAACATCATAATTGTTAAAACTATGACCAATAAAAAGCTCAAAATCATCCCTAATGTATTAGAAACAAATACACCAGCACCACCAACTAATGATTGTACTAAAGGTTGTAATTGTTGGAATAATTGTTGGCTAGGTCGGAAAGCTTGTGTATTAGTAGTAGGTCGAGGGATAAATTGATTTATCCAAGGTGGTAAGTCATTAATTAGTTGTCTGAGTCTGGTATTCCAAATGTCGATCGCCTTCGGAAACAATTCAATAAGTTCTTGAGATTGGGCAATAAAAGGCGGTACAATTAAAAAGAAAAAGCCAATCGTAACGGCAAAAAATAAAACTAAGGAAACTATTACTGACCAAAATCTCGGCAGTTTTAATGTGTTGGTTAACCAACGGACTAATTGATTTAAGGAAGTAGCGAATACAATAGCCGCAAATACCAGCAAAAGCACTTGCCGGATTTCCCAAAGTACATATAAACAAATAATAAGAACTAATAAGCCGATTATTTGACCAAATTTCACTGTCATCACTCCCTAATATTTAGCTGATTTAGCTGTTAAATTGATCTAATAAATTGCGGTTCATTTTTAAAGTAAGGTTGGCTAAATTTACCGATTAACTGAGTTTTGCTGTTGTTGATATCGCCACCAGAGGGCGATCGCTAACAATATACTAGGCAAGAACACAACGAGCAGGGCAATTTCTGATGCTGCGGGAACATTGAAATAAGGGCAGACATATTTAATAATTGCTGACAAAATTGCGGAAAGGATAAATACTTTAAGAATAAATTCTGTTTTATTTTCCATTGTTTTATTCCCGTAAATTCCGGGGAATTTTTCCCATAAATATCTAAAATTCCCCGACTTTTTTGTAAATTTCAACAGGTAACTATCGTCGATATTCGTCACCACAATCACCAATATATTTGAATAAATCTTGGGATTGTTGTGTAACAGTATTGATTTGTTCGAGATCCTCTCGATCCAAGGTTAAATTGAACACTTTAGCGTGATCCGCAATGTGTTCGGCAATTCCTAATCTTGCGCCGACAATTACACCTCCAACTGCTGGTTTATCAAGTATATAACGAACCGCCACATTAGGAATACTAACTTGGTGTTTGCTGGCAATTCTTTGCAAAACTTCAAGCAATTCTTGGAATAAACTCCAACCTCCCCAAGCGTCAATCATATTTTTATATTTCCGCAAGGAAACTGTTTCTAAAGTCATCGGATTTGGTTCTGGTTGACCGAGATATTTTTCCGATAAAAAGCCACCACAAACAGTCCCGTAAGTAAAAAGTTTAACATTGTGTTGTTCGCAAAATTGAATCATTTTGACTTCGGGACGGCGATCGACTATCGAAAACTGCACTTGGTTGGAAACAATTTTGATCCCGTTATCTACAATTATTTGTAGATGTTCTGTGTCAAAATTGGTTAAAGCTAAATGCTTAATTTTTCCTTCTTCTTGCAATTCGACCATGTATTTTAGGGCATCTAAATAGTTAGAATCGCGATATTCCCACCAGTGAAATTGCATTAAATCCAGAGATTCTACTCCCATTCTGCGGCGAGAAATATCAATATTATCTTCCACTATTTTCCGGGTCATTTTCCCTGGTCTTGGCACCCATTTAGTGAAAGCTTGAATATTAGATAATGCAGCTTCTCCACTGTTAGCAACAAGGTGACGACGAAATTCGCCAATAAAGTCTTCTGCTGGCCCATAATGGTCGGCTAAGTCCCAAGTTGTAAAGCCTGCATCGACGTATTTAAACATACTTTCGATCGCTGCTTTGGGGTTAATTCTTCCATGTGCGCCAGACACTTGCCACATTCCGTTCAAGATGCGACAAATATTTAAATCTGACGTAAATTGCAATCGGCTTGATGCTGGTAAATTCATCTACTACTAAATCCCTTGGTTAAAAGCAGATGCAATAGATTTTAACATTATTGCTATATTATGCCGATCTAGCGATCGCGTTCCAAATCTCGAATTGCTTTTTCCCAATACCATTCTTCCGACATTCCCGGATATTTATAACGCGCCAGATTCACCAAACGTTCAGCAATATCTGGATATCCACCAACCATTGTAATTAGTTGCTTTTGTAACTCTGTTAAAGGTTTAGATTTTGCGTGCGAAAAGAAATCCGAATAATTTTTTCTTTGCTCACCTTGGGGACGAGATTGTACTTTTTTTATTTGCTCTAATACTTCTCGATATTTTTGCCAATCCCCACGATTAAAATAAATATTAGCAGCTTGTTGATAATCATCAATTGCCCCTGGTATATCTTGAAAATCTAAACGTGCAATTGCCCTTTGATAATAAGCTTCAGGCTCATCTAATTTTTCTTTGATCGCACGAGAATAATCTTCAATTGCTAAACGATGATTTGCCGATTTGTGATGAGCATTCCCCCGATAAATATAGGCATCAATATAATTAGGATCGATCTGTAATGCTTGGTTGCAATCATTAATTGCGCCGCCATAATCACCCATTTCCATGCGTACCATTGCCCGATAACAATAAGCTGGCAAAATTTGGGAATTTAGTTGTAATGCTTTATTTAAATCAGCAATTGCTTGTTGATTATAACCGAGTTTACTTAACACCATTCCGCGATAAGAATAGGCTTGAGCGTCATTATAATCAGCTTGAATTAACCAGTTTAAATCTTCCAAAGCTTGTGTTAATTCACCTCGTTGCACTTTTTGTAATACCCGATCGTAAAAACTAGCATGGGTAGCTAATGCAGTTTGGGCGCGATTTTGTTCTGCTTGAATTTCGGTAATACTATTAATGCAACGCTGACAATTTTGCTTATCTTTTTCTGCTAAATAAATGTTAGCAGCTTGCTTAAAACTGGCGATCGCTTCTGCTAAATTTCCCAAACGACGGTAAGCTGTTCCTTGTAAGCTATAAGCAGCAGCTAAATTGTTATTTAATTTCAAACTTTGTTCCGCATCAGCAAGCGCCCCAGCATTGTCTTTTAATGCTAACTTAGTCAATCCGCGACTTAAATAAATTTCCGTTCTTTCCGGTTGTAATTGCAAAGCTTGGTTGTAGTCAGCTATTGCGCCTGTGCGATCGCCTAATTCAAAGCGACACTTTCCCCGTTTATAATATGCCTCAACTAATTGGGGATTGATTCGCAAAACGCGATCGAATTCTCGCACTGCGCCTGCAAAATCTCCCGCTTGCGCCTTTTCCAATCCCCGATTGTAAAACTCTTGTTCTTGATCCATCTGACACAATCCATTTATCCAACTCTTGTTTATTACTTTAGCTCATAACAAAAATCCTGCGCCTCAAGGCTAAACTTACTAGCAGCAGGATTTTAATTTCAAATATCTTTTACTTTAATTAAAATTCATCAGCTAAGCAACTGATTCAAAGTAGTAGCGAAGTTTTCCACTTCAGGTTTACCAATTTCTCGCCAGCCATCATCACCCAAAATTACAGATATCTCGTGCTTGTTTGTTGGGTAAAATTTGGCGATCGTATTTGGCGATAACCATAGTTTCAATTTTCCCTCATCAGAAGGCTTTGCGGAAACTACAAACAAGCATTTTGAACAATTGCTGGGTACAGATAGCATTCGAGTTGTCGGCGGACTAACCATTAAATTAGTAGGCCAACAATCAAAAGTCAATTGGTGCTGGCGGGCAACTTTTAGTATTAATTGAAACTCTTCCCCAATCCCATTCTCCTCAGCCATCCGCAAAATTGATGCTAAACTCAATTTTCCACTGTTATAGTAAGTGGAAAATTGGCTGAATCTGGAAATAGCGAAATAGTCAGTTTTTTTTTCCACAGGTTCGGGGGGTTTACTTGGCGGAAACTGAGGAATTTTCGGGGTTAGTTTCTCAGTTTTTTCCTGTAATTCCTGCAATTGTTGTTGCATTTGAGCAAAACTCTCTAACAGTTGAGGAATCATTGCTACTTGTTCATTTGAACTAGTTAGCTGTTGTTTGAGAGATGCAATTTCTAATTTCAATTGTTGATTTTCTTGCTCTAAATAACTAGGATCGAATTCAGGTTTTACCGTTTCTAATTCCGTTATTTGAGGTGCTAAATTTTGTTGCAAAGACTCTACAATTTGTCTGATTTCTGTCATTTCTTGTGGCTCGTAACGTTCGTTAACCTGAGCAGACAACCCGGCAAAATAATCTTTTAATAGTTTGATATCTCTTTCTATGTAACCAGTATCAAAACCTGTGGTTGAATTTAATGTTGCTAGTCTTTCTTGTACTGTATCTGTAATTTGCCTTAACTCAGAAACTTGTTGTAACTCCCGCTCCCTAAACTCAGCTTTTAACTGAGTTAAATGCTCTTTTAATTGATTGATTTCTTGCTCCAATTCACTAGGATTAAAACTTGCAGGCGCGTCAGGTAATGTAGTTAAGCGTTCTTGAACTGTATTTGTTATTTGCCTTAACTCAGAAAGTTGCTGTGATTCTCGTTCCTTAAACTCAGAATTTAACTGCGCTAAGTTTTGTTTTAGCTGGTTAATTTCTTGTTCTAAGTAACTGGTATCAACACTAGCTGTTGTTGTCGGTAGTTCAGCTATTTTTCGTTGAAGCAAATTAGTAGTTTGTCTTAATTCTGTTATTTGGCGTAACTCTGTCCGCTCTTTGAACTCAGCACTTAATTTAGCAATATCTGCTTGCAATTTGGCAATTTGTTCCTTTTCGTCATTTTGGTAAATAACACCTTCTAATTCGATAACTGCTGCTTTCAATTCAACAAGTTGTATTTCTACATAAGTAGGATCAAATGTCGCCAAATTTTGGGTAATTTCTGGCTGTTCTTGGGTTTTTGAGGAAGTAAGGTTGCTCAAGGCTTCTTGCAGACTAACAAATTGTTTTTGCAGATCAGAAATTTCTGCTTTAGTAGGTTGAGAATCTACAGTTTTGCTAGCAAGCGATAAATCTTGAACTGAAGCTTGTAGCGATCGCATTTCCCCTGCAACTTCTTTATCTACCTGTTCGATCCGATTGTCGATTTCCGATACGATCGCCGTAATATCTTCTTCCAACTTTTGCTGAAATTTCCCTCTGTTGATCAAATTCAGCGACAGCGCTAAAGTCAGAGGAGCCGCCGCTACAATCATCTGTTGTGACCAAATTGCAGCCAGCGTCCCAGCCACACTAGCACCAACTGACACCTTCTCTGCAACCCTCAGACCGTTATTTTCGTTGCTAGCTTTCATGGAGTACACCTACAAATTGTAAATTTGTTTTGCCTGTTAAGTAAAATCTATCATATAATTTATCGCGTCAATAATTGATAACTTGTTCAGATTTCCTTTTCATCTGCGTAAAGTTTACCCAAGAAACTGAGTTTCTGTTGTACTAGCAGATTAGTCAGCTAATTTTGTGATATTTAAACAATTTAAGATACTCGATTTAATCGGGCGCTTTTCGTCCCAAAATATTAATGATGAATAAAACTTATTCGCTGCTGGAGAATTCAACAACTGAAATGTTTCGGATGCTACTTCCTGCTCATTAAAACTCAGGAAATAAACAGTATCATCAAACACAACTGGCTTTTCTTTTATCTTGCCTATTAATTTGAACTCTAACTTTTTATAAAGTCCAGAAATTGCAATTTTCCAAGGAGCAAAAGTATATGAACCAACTCCAAAAATAGAGAAAGGAGGATTATTAAGATAAATTTTGCTTTTTCTATTATTTAAGTAACTAGCGTGAGATTCCAGGTAACTCCAAGTTTTAGGAGCGATATTTTTTATTTTTTCAGTTGGTTCACCAACAAATTTTTGCGTAACCAAAACATATCTTTCTGTAATTTTTGTGCGATTTTGAGCTACATCAGAGCCTTTAAGTAAAGGAAAAAGGTAAGTCTCTTCAATATCGATTACTTCTCCTAATCCATTGATCAAAGAATCACCTATCCTGTGAAACTCCATAATATTTGAACAGTCATGCTTGATGCCAGAACGCCATTTGGTTTCAGCAGTTGAATCATACAATTGCTTTAATTGATCGAAAGAAATTACATCTTTTATAAGTAAATTATTTTTATAGCCTATTTGATGGCTCAAAGAACTGTCTAAACTATTAAATACATCACAAAAATATTTTTGATAGTTTGAGTGAAATTTACAAAATAACAGACAAGCTTCAACATTTGCATCAAAGTATTTCTTGGTATCTATTCTATAAGTTGCACAGTAGGAAATATTAAGTCTTTGCGAATGCAAATAGTTTAACAGCTTCCTTGAAACAGAAGTTTTACAAAGCATTGCCAGATAAGCTTCACGATTTTGTAACCAATGAACAACTTGAATTAACATCCATTCTGATATATCGAAATTACTTTTACCAGTGATTGCATCAAAACCAGTATGGTTGAGAAAGTTGTTCTTTTTAGGTAAATTTGCGCTTTCAATTGTTCCTTGTCGTGAATTAGTTACCCAAGGAAAGTTACCAAGCACTAGTATTTTACCATTTAAAGAACTTATTAATGATGACCAATCAAAAGTGAAAAAATCTCCTTGCTTTATCTCAACCCTTTCATTTTGGAAAATTGACTTTTTTTCCAATCCTTGTAAGTGATTCCAGTTTAATTCCATTCCAATAATTTTATTTGTTGAGCTAAATTTATCTATAGCTGCTTCGATAAAGTTACCTACTCCGCAAGTTGGCTCAACTATAAAATCAGGACTCACACCAAGTTCTATTAACTTTTGACATACCTTATTTGCTAACTCTAATGGTGTCTGAAAATCACCGTATTCTACTTTTGATTTGTGAATAGTACGAATCATGGGTTAGCTCTGTAAACTGTAATTACGCCTTCTTCCTGACTAGCACGCTCAATTACTCTGCTATACTGGAGTCTCCATTGTAAAGCATTGGAGATAGTTAAAAAACCTTGTAAAGGAGGATTTCCCAGTATTTCATCTGCAATATTAGTTGCTTCAATTTCATCAACTGGTAAATTGCGATCGAACATAAAAGCAATCAAATCATCTTTGTTGCCTTCATTTTCCAAAATATTACGAATTCCACGAGTCATTTGAAAATCAGCCGTTCTCTCAGAACTGACATAAATAGTATGCAAAATGTTTAAATTGGCGGTTTTGTTCAGACTGTTATCTGTTTTTTCATAAACGAATATCAACAGCGAATAGCCAAGACCGAAAATTTTTTGTCTTGCCGATCTAAAAGGGCATGATGATTGTGGTTGCTTAATGCTAGTTACTTTCACATCAACAAGTAAGCCAGGAAAATCTATGCCACTTGCTGAATTTCCCTCCACAAACTCGTAGCGCCCTTTGAGATAAAGCCTAAATTTTTGTTCTAAATATGTACCGACAGCTTTGCCGTCTGTAATACCGTAAAGTAAAGGTTCAAGATGTCTAGACTCAACGGCTGAAAATAATGCTGCTTCAGAACATAGAGTTTCTATAGTCAGGATTGGCATACTTGTAGCTAAAAATAGTGCCAAATAAATATCCTAACTTGAAATTATCCTTGTAGCATTTATTTTATATAAGAAATTAAAAAAGTGTTCAGCCATCAGCTATCAGCTATCAGCTTTTGACTGCTTATAGTGGGGGATTTAGACCCACCACTAAAGCTTGCCACTAATCGTTTACGATATAGTGGGGGACTTAAACCCATAATTATTAGCTGATAGC